>JASMFX010000146.1 GCA_030751555.1 Candidatus Woesearchaeota archaeon
ATAAGCTTCCATGTGGGTGAAGGAGAGAACACTTTGAATGCTTTTGTTTCTAGTACCTCTGAAAACATTCAAGAGAGTAGGAAATTAGCCTGTAATATTATTAATGCGATTATTCAAAATGATGAGTTGCACAATGGCAATATTGAGATTGAGGGAAGGAATGTTATTAGTCTAAACCCTAATTTTTACAATGAAAATGACCCTGAATTTATTTTACGTACTAAAAAACCAGCAGTGTTGTTGGAGATGGGATCAATTAATATTGCGAGGAATGAGAATTTTTTAACAAGTAAATTAGAATTGGGTGAAGCAATCTACAAAGGGATTGGTGATTATTATGAATAAGGCAAAACCTGGAAGGAGGAAACTCGGATTGCTTTCATTTAATACATTTCTACGGGTATGGCACTTGGTTTTTTTGGCTATTTGTACTATTGTTATTTTTATGCTTATTAGTGGTTTTATCAAATGGGAGGTTAATACTTTTCCATTAGAAGCTGATCTTTTTTGGAACAGTGTTTTGTATGACAAAGAGGGTATTAGTTACTATGATGATCAGTTAAAGCGGGTTTATCCTTCCATTATTGACTATGAAAAATTTACTGATCGGGATAATGCGCAACAAAAACTTATTGATGCATTTGATTTTGGCAATGCAATAGATAAGAAGACTGGGAAACCGTTTAATAATTACTTTGCAGCTAAACTGATACTTGAGATTGGGATTGAAGCAGATGAATTATATTACAATGAACTGCTCTTCAGAAAGTTAGAGCCTGTTGGAAAATCAACAAGGCTTAGTTTCGGGGACAAGGGTGTGGCCAGTATTATAAAACACTTGCCGGTGATTGTACTCAAAGGTGGTAGAGAGGTAGCAGGTGTGCTCACGATTGATATGCTTAAACCGAGGTCGATAGAACAATATGCGATTCAATTTGAATAAAAAAGGATTTGTATGGACTCCTTTTGTGGAGATTTGGTGGTATATCCTATTTGTTATAGCCATACTTATCTTTCTCTTTGTTACAAGGTTGGATAGTGATCCTCTCCAGGGGACTCTTACTGGGGAACCTCTCACGGAATTTCAAGGTGAGCGTGTTTTTCATACCCTATTAGAAACTCCTTTTACTTACAAAGACACAAGGTATAGGGTGATTGATTTTGTGATGCTTGCCTATACTGAGAAAGATGCAGGTAGAAAGGAAGAGTATTTTGCAGTTCTTACACAAGAAGTGCGAAAAGTTTTCTCCAAGACAAGCAACTGTGGGATAGAGCGTAGATATGACGATGGGTGTGTGCTTTATGTTTCTGAGTCTCCAACAGATTCCTCTAATACCATTTTTGGAGGGGATTTTGAGATTACAAGCTTTGGTAATGATCCTTATACGATTGACAAGCTATTTCGGTATAGATTGGCTCTTCCAGAAGGGAAAGTGCTCTATATTGTTTTTGAATATATCAGTATCGATGAGGATGTGGGAGGAGCATGATATTCAGAGCTAGAAAGGGTTTTTTTGAGACAAAATGTGGTATGGTCTTCGTACCTTACATGGTTTTGCTTACCCTCTTTATCCTGTTATCAGGATACTTTATCATGAAGGAAGAAAGAAAGCGAGGTGCTTTTATCAAGCCTATTGGAGATAAGCAGCATGCACTCTTTGATGCTTATGGTGATGTGGATGAGTATCTTTTTGATCTTGACACCTATTTGAGGATGTCTCTTTTTTCTGGTTTGGATAGGTATCTTGTCTTGGGCATGCAGAGTGAGTGTGGTAATTTGGAGGATTATCCATTGATTTACAAGCGAGGAGAGCTATGTGAGAAGTTTACTCCCACCGAAGTGCATAAACAGGTTGGTGCAAATGTTGAGAAAAGTTTTGAGGGTAATTATCAGGAAATTCAAACAGGGAATTTTTGGACATGGCCTGTGTATCAGACCCACAAACTAGTTCTTATGCAGGATAATCCTCTTCAAGCTAAACTTACCTTTAGCAGTGATCTTACTATTAAGAGCAGCGATCCTAAATTTAAGTACAGGTCAGAGAATCCTTCATCACAGGAATCTATTGATTTCAATCTCAGCAGGTATCTCAATGTTTTAGAGGCTGTGAGGGTAAATATTCCTCAGCTTGAAGCTTGTATTAAGGCTCCAGCAACTGGTCAGGAGAAGTTTCACACACAATCTTGCTTTACAAAGCACATTAAGACTCCTTTGGAGAATTTGGGAAATGGGTATGAGTATATTGAGGAGAAAAATATTAATCTTTTAGATAGCTTTATCCAGTTTTATCAGACATGTCATGCAGCACCCAAGAGTGATTGCACATGTTTTTACATACCGCCTGTTTTACAAGAGGATCAAGTTCAGGATTATGAGTTAACTGTTAGTGAAGAGGGAGGGACGAGAAGTTCTGTTCAACTAGAAGGACAGGAGAAACAAGGGTTTCCTATTCCAGGACCATATTCTACAGAGGTGGCTGATACTGAATTATCTCAATCTGATGTTACTATTCATTTTTATTATACCCCTCAAGGGAGGGTTTCTCTTATTGAACTTGAGTGGACATTTGCAAACTGGGATGTGCCTGGTGTTGGTTTATTGTTGTATCGTGATGCTAATGGAAAGATAAAATTTGTGGATACTGATGAGTATGGAACATTCTTTCAGCTACCTGATTGTGGTGTAAATGGACAGCAGGTCTTTAGAATTAGCATGTTGGATAAACATCAGAGATATATCAGTTATGATCGAGATGAGCATCAGTATCGATTAAAGAATCCTCTCTATAAGTTTGCTATGGATCTTACACCTAAGATTGATGTTAGTTCTTTGCCTGACGAGGAAGCAAAGGCACCATCTGAGGCTCAGAAAGATTTTCAAAGACTGAAGCAGGAAGCTTTGCAGGAGCAAGGGGAATAGGAGTTTAGGTTGTGTTGATAGGATCTTCTGTATTTTTGGCGGGTTTACTGGAAATCCACCCAACATGTTACCTTGTATTGACCGCCCACCCCATCCTGGGTTGTCTTTTTTGGTAGGAGTGTGTGCTGTTCTTTTTGGTAGAGCCTCCCCTTAAATCATGTTCTAGAGTGTCAGAATTTTCCACTAGTCCCAGACTAGTGGCACAAGCTTTGCTTGTCCGCTTATGAGGATAAGTGGGAAAATTCTGAGCATGATCAAAAACCACACACCCACTCTCAAAGAATGGTGCTGCTAAAGCATCACATTCCACCCATCTGTGATGTGTGGTTTTTGACAAATAACAAACTATATAAATAACCTCTCCTTGATTTTATCGGGGTGTTTAGATGATCCATATTCCTTATGATCAGATTATAGAAAAAATTAAGGCAGGAACTTCATTGTCTGATACTGATATTAATGCTAAGATAGATGAAAAGCTCAATCAACTCTCTGGTTTGATCTCAAAGGAGGGTGCTGCTCATATTGTTGCTAACCAGCTTGGTGTCAAGCTCATTGAGAAGACTTCTGGAAAACTACAGGTAAAAAATATTCTCGTTGGAATGAGGGATGTGGAGACTGTAGGTAAGGTTCAGGCTGTTTATGAGGTTAAAGAGTTCCAGACACAGAGTGGTTCTGGCAAGGTGGGTGCTTTTATGCTTGCTGATGAGACAGGTATCATAAGGACTGTGTTGTGGGGAAGCCAAGCTGATAAGCTTAATGAATTATCTGAGGGAGTTATTATCAAGATCCAGAATGGGTATGTTAAGAACAATAATGGAAGAAAAGAGGTTCATTTGAATGATAGGAGCAAGTTGATTGTTAATCCTGAAGGAGAGAGTGTTGGAGAGGTGCAGGAGTTTAAGAGCGAGATTGTCAGAAAAAAGATTAATGAGTTGCAGGATAATGATCTCCATGCAGAGTTATTAGGTACTATTGTCCAGGCTTATGAGCCAAGGTTTTTTGAGATCTGTCCTACTTGTGGTAGGCGAGCAAGACCTAGTGAGGACAAGTTTGTATGTGAGCAGCATGGTAGTGTTGAGCCAACATATTCTTATGTTATGAATGTTTTTCTTGATGATGGATCTGATAATGCTAGAATTGTATTTTTCAGGAATCAGGCTCAACAACTTACAGGAAAAGGACATGAGGAGCTACTCACTTTTAAGGATCAACCAGAGGGGTTTGAACAGATTAAGACAGATTTATTAGGAACTATCATTAAGGTTGTTGGAAGAGTAAAAAGTAATGAGAATTTTGGAAGATTTGATTTTATTGCTGAGCAGGTAGACACTAAGGTGGATCCTGATGCGGAGATTAAGCGATTGCAGGCAGAGCAGGGCCAAAAGGTTGAAGAACCTAAGGTAGAGAAAACTGAAGAAGTAGTCCAATGAAGTATCAGACTCACATCCTTTTTGCATTCTTAGTTGCGATTCATTTGAAAGACTATTTTAATGCTGATATATGGTTTGTTATCCTGGTTTTTTTAGGAAGTTTGTTGCCTGATCTGGACGAAAGCAAGAGTTTTATTGGGAGAAGGGTTTTTTTGGTTCCCTGGTTGAGTAAGTTACTCTTTGGGCATAGGGGGATTTATCACTCTCTGTTGTTTGGGATTATTGTTGGTTACGTAGTAGGTCTCTTTGCTGGTTATGCCCATGGTGTTGCTATCTTTGTGGGGTATGTATCTCATCTTTTGCTTGATGGATTGACTAAAGAAGGGGTTGTCTTGGTTTGGCCTTTGAAATGGAGATTAAAAGGGTGGATTAAGGTAGGTGGTTTATTAGAAAAAGCTCTTTTTATTGTAATTCTCTTATTTGTTCTTGTTAAAGTGATATAATCCGCAAGGGTTTCGAGATTATAGTGCTGTTTTCGCAAGATTTTCCACAACCACTGGACAGGTGCGGATAGGGTATATAAATGACTAGATCTTTCTTATTATTATGCATGAGAATGCATACCTCGCTCTCTGGAGCACAGGCATTTGTCTGGAGTTCATAATGAAGGAGAGTTGAAACAAAAACCGACAAGGAATCGAGGTGAGTTAAATGGAAAATATAGAAAATAAGCAACCAGAAATGAAATTCAGAGCTGGTGCAATTAGTGCAACAATTTGGTCAAATGCAATGACCACGAAGAGTGGAGAACCATTCGAAGTTAAATCTATTCAGGTGAATAGGGCTTATAAAGATAAGCAAGATGAATGGCAGAACACTGGTTCTTTTAGAACAGCAGATCTACCAAAGGTAAAATTTGTTCTCGACAAGGCTTATGAGTATTTAGTTGTAAATACACAGAAGCCTATCGAGGATGTAGCTGCGTAATTTCGGTGAAATTGCAAAAATGCAACCAAAAGCTTTTTATTTCAAAAAATCCTACCCTTTATTGGTGGGTTTTTTTGGTTTTTTTGAAGGAATTCATGGTTTTTTTGCCAAAACCATATAAATAATCCTCACGGATACATAGTTATAAAAAAGGAGAGTGATGATAATGAAACAAGAATTAGTCCCGCCAAAAGAAGTTAAGATGGAAAATAAAACAGAAGCTAAAGCAGAAGCTAAAGCAGAAAAAAAGGAAGTGTCCATAAGCGACCTCCCAGGAGTTGGTGCTGCTACAGTATCAAAATTAGAAGAGTCAGGTTACAATGGAGTCATGAGTATTGCTGTTGCCACACCTGGACAGTTAGTAGAAGTTGCTGGTGTTACTGAGAGTGCTGCTCGTAAGATGATTAATGCAGCTAGAGAAAGTATGGAGATGGGCTTTGAGTCTGGTACTGACCTGTTAAAGAAGAGAGAATCTGTTCATAAAATCACAACAGGATCTAAGACTTTTGATGAATTAATGAGTGGAGGCTTTGAGACAGCAGCTATCACAGAGTGCTATGGAGAATTTGGCTCTGGAAAAACCCAGATAGGTCATTTATTAGCTGTAAATGCCCAAAAAACTTATCCTGGCTGTTCTGTTATTTATATTGACACTGAGAATACCTTTAGGCCAGATAGAATTATTCAATTAGCAAAGGGTGTTGGAATTGATCCTCAAGA
>JASMFX010000147.1 GCA_030751555.1 Candidatus Woesearchaeota archaeon
AGTCTTGTAAGCAGTTCCTTTACCTTTCCTTTGCGAATAGTAAGTTTAGTCCCAATCGGGAGGCCTGGTCGAATTCCCCAAGTAGGAATCCTTTTATTTGTGAATGTAGTCACACCTGCAGTACCAGTGATATTCTTAATAAGCTTGATACCTCTCTCTAGCACTTTTTGGTCTTTTCCAGCCCCAATATTGAGGGTGACCTTCTCAATCCTTATGTTTTGCATCGGATTCATTTTCTTTTAGTGTTATAGTAGACTTCCCTTTGCCTATAATAAAAGCAAATCTTTTCTGAGTTTCCAGTACTTCTCCATCTATCTTGCAAATAATTTTGCCTTCCTTAATATCTTCTACAACTCCATGTTTTCCAGAGAACTTTCCCCCAGTAAGGAATGCATAAGCGCCCTTTTCAAAAGCAAGATGTGTTTTAATCTGCTGTTTGGGCAATGATAATATGATAGTATCACCAACTTTGTAAGGATCCTTATCGATTATCTGATTCCTCCCATCAGAGAGATTCAATTGCATTTTTCCTTTTTTAAGGATCTGCTTCCCAACGATCATGCAAGGTTTAATGCTCGCTTCAGAAGAAGGTATAGGTATTGCAGTAAGTTGTCCCTTCTCGTTAAGAAGAATCCTAAACTGCTCCTTGGCCTCTACTAATGAAATAGTGTCCATTAAACCAACAAGATATTTAGTTTGAGTTACTCTTTTGCCGTCAATAAGAATCTTATTATTAAAAAGTATCTTCTTCACTTCTTTGGTAGTCTTTGCTTTACCCAAGATTGTCTTCATTAGTGTAGAAAGAGACACAGCTACATTAAACGAATGACCTCCTGGTAAAGGTCGCGTAATATAGGCGATTCCTTTTCTTTGGATGTTCCAACTATTTGGACTCGGTAGTCTTTTGAGATGTGCTTTCATTTTTTCTTCCTTTCTCTAATTTTTCTCTTCTCTTTTTGTCATTTAAATCCAACTCTTCAATCACAATATTTGATGGATCAAAAGAGTAAAGTGTTTTACTCCCATCTTTTTTGATATTTTCAATGCCTGCGATCTTGAGCTTGCCTTTTTTGAGATCGATACTTTCAACCTTTCCACTTTTTTTCTTAAATTGACCTGTAATAATCTTAACCTTATCTCCTGTGCGAACACGGACATTCCTAACACCATACTTCTTGTGCAGTTCCTTAGACACGCCAGAACGCATAAATTTTTGACGAATATGGAGGGGAGCATTAATTCTATACTTACGCTGTTTTCTTGGTTGCTTGCTACTTTTCCAAACATTTTTCCATTCTGCTTTCATATCCTTCATACCTCAAACAATAATACTAGCAATCTTTGCTATCCCTGGCCATCGCTCAGCTGCCTCTTTAGCCACTGGTCCTTTTAGTAATGTACCCTTAGGAGTTCCTTTTTCATCCTTAAGCACAACAGCGGCATTATCCTCAAACTTTATTCGGATACCGCCTGGCCTTCTGTATTCTTTCTTTTGACGAACAATAATCGCATGAACAACTTGTTTTCTCATATCAGGCCTGCCCCTCTTCACAGAGGCCATAACCATATCTCCAATCCCTGCAGCAGGCTTTCTACCTTTTACGGTTTTACTCTTTAATACAGCGAATATTCTGATAACCTTTGCTCCTGAGTTGTCACAAGTTGGAAGCTCGGTCCCAACAGGCAATGCTTTCACGATCCTTGCTTTCACAGGCATCATTCTGAATCACCCTTCTTTTCTTCTTTATCTTCCTTTGAAGATTCCTCATCTATTAGAGTCTTATCTACAGGTTCCTTATCCCCTTGATCCTTATTCTCATCTTTTTTACTTAAAGCCTCATTCCCATCTTCATCAGCATCTTCTTCCTTAGGTTTATCCTTTACCTTGGATTCCTCCAATGCCTCTTCACGAGCCTTAAATAAATATTCACTACCTAATTTTTCTATAATAATAAAACGCTTTGTTTTGCTAAGAGGTCTACATTCTGCAATCTTAACACGATCGCCCTTTTCAGCATTAATACTATCAGGATTGTAAGCCTTTACCCGAGTTCGTAATTTTTCAAACCTTTCATACTTTCCAATAAACCTTATTCGGGTCCATTCTACTGTCGCATCCTTATGAAATGGCCTCTTGATAACTGTACCTACAAAAACCTTGCCCCGAACCTTCAACCGCCCATAGTAGGGGTCCTTAGGATCAATTGCCTTAGGTTTTTTTGGTGGTTTTGTATTCATACCTATACTTCTCGGTGTGTCAATTTTGTTTACCATTTTTCTCTGTTACTTTATCTCAATTGTTTCAGGAGCAAAGCCCATTTGGATGAGTTTTTCTCTCACCTTCACTTTATGATCTCCCTGAAGCTCGACATTACCATCTTTGACAGTTCCCCCGCAAGCAAAAAAGCTCTTCAGCTTTTTTCCAACATCCTTGAGGTTTACTTCCTTGTCATCTATACCTTCAATGATGGTATACTTTTTTCCAAATTTCTTTGCTTCAGTTCTAATCACTATTTTTTGGCTTTCCTTGGTGATGTTTTCCCATACACCAAGCTCCTTAGGCAATCCAGTGATTGGATCAATCTCTGGCATCCTTTTGTTTCACCTCTTTAGTTCCTTTTGATTTTAGGATTGTGAAGATTCGTGATATTGTTTTTTTTATCTCTCGCACCTGACCAGGACTCTTCGGAGTTGTTCCTGCAGCAATCTGAGTATTATTCTTTATCAATTCCTTTCTCAACTCCTCAAGTTTTGTCTGCAGTTCTGTTACATTCTGGCCAACTAATTCTTTGTGTTTCATGATTTCTTCTCCTTGGATGGAACATCCTCTGTAGATCCAGATTTAACTTCCTTTGCAGGCTTAGATGCATCGTCCTTTGTATCAGCTTTTGCATCGCCAGTTTCATCAGCCTTTGCACCGGCCTTGACACTATCCTTTGTACCAGCCTTTGCACCAGCCTTTGCACCAACTTCTGTATCTTCCTTCTTTTTGTCTTTATCATCTTCAGAAGGTTCCTCATCTTTGAGTTCAGTGTCAGTCTCTTTCACTTCTCCCTCTTCTTCAACAAGCTCTTCTTTAAATTTAATATTATCTGGTAAAATAACATCTGGTGGCATAATCTTAACAAAAACTCCAATAGTACCTGATTTTAACTGTGCATAGGTCTTTGCCTCTTTCACTCCCTCAATCGCAATATCTCCACATTTCTTGAGATATCCTTTGTAAAATCTCCATCGTTTTGCTCGAGCACCAGGGATCTTACCAGAAATAAGAATCTCAATTCCAAGAGCACCAGCACCTATAACATCAGCGATTGTTTTATGACCCACAGCTTTGAACTTGCTACTTCCATATCTTTCTAAAGTAGAAGCAATCCTTTCAGCAACAATATTTGCATCAAGATTGATATTCTCTACTTCAGAGATCTCTACCTGAGGGTTCTCTAGTTTGAATCGTGACTTTAGTGATTGAGTAAGTTTCTTAATATTCTCCCCTTTTCTTCCAACTATAAGTCCAGGTCGTGATGCATAAATAATAATCTTCTCTCCCATAGGTGTTCGCTGTAACTTAGTAAAACTATGCCCAACATTCTGCAAGCTCTGCTTAATAAATTCCTCAACTTGGAATTCTCTTATTGCTTCTTTTACAAACTTTCTCTCAATCATTTTTTATCTCCTGTTTTTTCTGGTTTTGAATTTGATTCTGATTTTAGTTCTGGTTTTGATTCCGGTTTTGACTTCTCTGTATCTTTTGGAGATACAAGACTCTTCTCTTTAACCTGAGAAGGCTTAACAGATGAAGCTTTTTCTGAAGACACCTTTGTTTGCTGTTTAGATTTTTTCTTAGACTCATCTAATATAACCTCTATATTAACACGCTTCATTTTCCTTCTAAAAAACCTGCCATAATGCCATTGAGAAGAGGCTTTATGTGCCGCAATATGACTCACCAGCAAGTCAGCTGAATTCAATCCTTTTAGCTGTGCATTTGACTCTGCACTTAGTAAAAGTTTTAGGATAGCCTGACAGGCCTTTATAGGATATCTCCCAGTAGCCATTTTCCCAGGTCTATGCCCCATTTCAGTAAAACGCTTAAACGGAATAGCATCCTTGTAGTCAATAACTCTCTCTAGGATAATCTTTGCTCTAGCCAGTGGTTTTTTGCGTATAGTATTGCAAATCTCAATACTCTGCTTATTAGAGAGGGGTAAAGATTTACCCATCGCTTTTCCACAATTTTCTTTCCTTGTTGTATAACTCATTCTTATCTCACACTCAATGCAGCGCTGGATCGCGTTGCTCCTACACCAGGAGCGCTATGCTTTACACCATGACGGGTTAATACAAATTCTCCCAGATAATGACCAAGCATCTCCTCATTAATAACAAGAGCCTGGAACTCTTTTCCATTATACACTTTGATGATTTTATCTAACATAGGTGGAATAATTATCATATTCCGACAATGTGTTTCGATGTCCTTATCTCCCGAAGATACTTTTTTTAGAAGTGCCTTTTGCATAGGAGTAAACCCTCTCTTCAAACTTCTCCTCCTTCTGGAAGGAAGAAGCTCTGCAAACTCATTAATACTCATCTTCTTAATCTCTTCAACTGATTTTCCTCTGAAACTGAATTCTTTTGCCATGTTCACACCTATTGTAGTTCCCTCTTAACCCTATGAACCTTCCTCCCAGTTCTCCTAGCAGCAATCATGCCAACCTTCCTACCTGGAGGAGCATTTCTTGCTACAGGCCTTGCTTTGGATTTTCTGCTTGTTCGTTTATTACCAAACGGATGATCCACAGCGTTCTGAGCAGCGCCAGACATAATAGGATATTTCTTATTCCTTGCCTTCATTCTATAATAACGTATTCCTGCTTTAAGGAATGGTTTTTCTGTTCTACCACCACCAGCTACAATGCCAATAGTTGCTCTACACTGGCTATGAAAGAGCTTCTGTTTCTTGCTTGGTAATTCAATAATGACTTTTCCCTTTCTATGAGAAACAAGTCTTGCAAAAGTACCTGAAGCCCTGCAGTACTTACCACCATCTCCGGGTTCGGATTCAATATTATAAAGTAAAGTCCCCTCTGGAAGGTGTTGCAACGAAACAGTATTACCAACCCTTGCTTGTACCTTACTACCGGATTTTAATACATCTCCTTTTTTGATTCCCTCAGGAGCAATAATAAAATATTCACATCCATCAATATCCTTAATCTGAGCCAAGGGTGCTGAATGTCCTGGACAATGCATCAAACCTACTACCTCTCCTGAAGCATCCTTACCATCAAAAGGTTTGTGCTTTGCTTTAGATTTATAGCGAAAGCTAGGAGCCCTATAAGTTGGACCACCTGCCCCTCTTGCCTGTTGAATAAGTCTTTTTCCCATTTTTACATCAACCCAAAGTTAGTTGCTATGTCAATCGCTGGAGTCTCAGGACTAAATTTTACATAAGCCCTCTTCTCTCCTTTTGCTGTAACAAAGGTGTTAATCTTAACAACCTTAGATTTGAAAATCTCTTCTATAGCCTTTTTAGCATCCTGCTTTTTTGCCTTTCGATCAATCACAAAGATTAACTTATTCTCAGATTCCATAAGCCTTAGTGACTTTTCTGTCGACAAAGGGTATTTGATTATTGTATAAGCATCCATTTTTGATCACATAAACAGTTTTTTCTCCTCCATAACCTGAAGTGATTTATCAGTATAAATCGTAAGCCTTCCTGGAATAGCCCCTGGAGCAAGCAATTGTGTATTAATATTGTTAACAACAGTAACATCACAACCAGCAACGTTTGCTGCACTCTTTGCTAATTTACATTCCTTTGAAACTACTAGTAATGGTCCAACTTTCTTTTGATATTTTCTTCCTCGCATTTTTCCTTTTCCAGATCGTATAGTCTTTATTCTACAACGCTCAAGCTCTTTCTTAAGACCAATTTTCTCGAGCAATGTTATAACATCTTTTGTCTTGCTAAGAGATTCAATTTGAGCATCAATAATAACAGGATACTGATCAGGAACTCTGTGCTTAAGACCCACTAGATCCTTGCTGAGAGTAGCAGCAAGTGCAGAGCGAATAGCTTTCCTACGCTCCTTTTTATTTATCTTCTGATCCCAATTTTTCTCAGCCTTAGGTGGATGCGCTCTCCTACCTCCAACTGCCTGAGGAACAACTGCTCCCCTCCAATTAAACCTACTACCTCGAACACTCATAACTTTTCTTGGAGTTCTAGATTGACCAATCCCATAAGTAGTTCTGTATGTATTTCTTCTCTTGGAAACATATCCCTTATGTCTTTTTCCTGCTTCTGGTGAAGCACCATAACTCTGTCTTGAATTTGCCTGAATAGCTAAAACTGCTCGTTTAATAAGATCACTTCGTATCTTTTCAGAAAACTGCTTAGGCAATTCCCTGTCAGCAATTTTCTTGTTTTCTGAGTTTATTATAGATAGTTTCATTTTTTCGTGATTATCCTTGTTGTGATGACAAACTTATAGAGGTAACTTGTGGAAAATCTTGATTAGTAGATGTTGGTCTAATAGGGACATTAAACCTAATAAGTCGCTTTTTTGAACCTCCCACACTTCCATGAACCAAGACAGCTGTACTTTTTACAAGTCCATAGTTCACAAATCCTCCCTTGGGATTAACTTTTTGGGCATCTTCCTCAATCTTTAATATCTGTTTGTTATATTCAGTTCTCTGATGATATCCCATCTGTCCTGCTTTAGCTACTCTGTATTGAATATGGGCATGAGCCACCCAAGGTCCTAAACTGCCAGGCCCTCTTTTAGTTTTTTCAGATTTTTTTGGTAAAATACCAACACCAAATCTCTTTACAGGCCCTTGAAACCCTTTACTCTTAGTTATAGCATGAGTATCAATATACATACCATCAGAAAAAATATCGCTAACCTTTATCTCTTTTCCAAGTAACTCCTTAGCATATGCAACTTGCTCATCCTTCTTCCCACCAATTGCCAATTCAAACAACTCCGGTTTTTTCCTACCAGTTCCGATCATCTTTGGTTGAGTATGAACAGCAACTCTTACCTCATCAAAATCTTTAACATCCTCGATCTTCTTTAAATCCTTTTTAGGTAATACTAATTTCCTAGATAGAGTTTTATCAAGATTTTTGGATAGAATCTCACTAACAAGTCGAGAACCAGTAGATGATGTTTTGTAGAAACGAAGAGAAGCAGCTTTGAGGGGAGGACATTCAATGATGGTTGTAGGAATCACAATGTTTTGGCCCTTTGTAAGGCTATTATCCCTATCGTCCTTTGCCACCACATGAGTCATGCCCACTTTATAGCCCGCAAACCCAAGAAGTTTAGCTTCCTTAGCTTGAGCATAGGATCTTACTCTAGCATAAGCTCGCTTGGCCCTCTTTCGTGGCCAAAACTGCATACTTCCGTGTCTTGGGTTTTTTGTTGTTGGCATGTTAGACAGCTAACTCTATTTTACCAGTTACCTGAGTAAATAGCCTTTTGCTGAGACTCCCTGAAGAAAACAGTGACTAAACTGTACTGAAAAGAGTCCCTTTTCAGGCTGATTTATGTACTGTATTTAATAATCTGCTTAAATACTTGATATATGAGGTATTTGAGGACTCTTTATAAAGGTTTCGCGTTTACAGAAGGTGTTTTTTGCCTATTTTGACCAGTTTTCACTTTTCCTTTTTTCTTTTGAACAGGCTGATTCACCTTTGCAGCAAAAACCTTTCTCCTAACATAAGCAACAGGATTCTTAACACTCTTGCATAGATTATCAGGACAACATACGCCTATATCGGGATAATAGTTTGCAGATGCACAATTCGGTGGAAGCATACTCTTTTTGTTTGCTTTGTGATATCGCAACTGTCCAAGGATATTAACCTCTCTAAGCGACTCCTGATTTTTTTCATTCCATTTTTTCAGATACTCCTCAATATCTTCATAGTTCCACCCAACTTTCCTGAGAAAATTCACCAACACAAAAACCGCCCTCTTCTTACCATCCTTAATGCCCTTATCCATCATCTTAATACAAGGAGGGAAAAGATCAAAAGGGGTCTTTTCTTCTAACTCATCAAACTTCTTCTCTTGTTTAATTTCTAACTCCTCTTCAACAGGTTTGAAATCCAATCCTTGCACCAAAAGCTTTGCAGCTTCACCTTTCTTTACATTACTACGATCTAAAAAAATATGTTTAGAAACCTTGACCTGTTTGGGTATAGCAACAGCCTTGGTAAATTCAACTTCGAGTATCTTATCTGGATTAATAGGAACTGATACTAAACCAGATTTCTCATTCAAGGAATAAGGCATTCTGTAGAGATGCCTGCTTGCAAGCAATATCGTATCAATCTCCACTACCTTTAAAGGATCAAACTCCTTTGCTTCCATACAGTCAACCACCTGCTTTCCTGTTTTTTGAGCTATTTCCTCTAAAGAATACTTACTCAACAAAGCCTCACGCAAAGGATCACTAATCATATGCATAAGATAGACAGCAACCTTTCTCGGTCCTTCAGGAAACAAATCCTTAGTATCTACTCCATTAACAGATGAAGGAAAAGCCTCAAAAGGCACACCCAAGTGATATCCATGATTTCCTGAAAACTTACAAGAAACAGACTTGATTCCATGATGCCGCAATGCCTTCACAAGAAGATCTGCAGCCACAGCTGAAAACGCCAACTCCTTACAATCAACATCCAGCACTAAGTCCCACCCCCTCCTTAGTTCATCAAGCTCTTTAGGCTTCATCCCGGTGACTATACTCAACGGATTATACCATAATTCCTCAGAACAATGAAAGCTTGTAGCTCCTTGTTTTACTAACTCAATAACTTCATTAGCATATTTGAGAACGTCAGGCCTTTTTCCATATCCCTCTCCTTTGTAGCTCACCGCTACCTCCTTATGATCTGCATAACTCACCAAAGCATTCTGAATGTCTTCTCTTTTGTAGTAGAGTAGTAGAGTAGATAATGGTATCATAAAAAAGAGTAAAGGTTTAATAATATATATGGTTTGTGTTGTAATATGTCCAATGGATTCCAATCAACTCAATTAATGCAGCAACTAATGAAACGACTTAATCTAGTAAACAAATCAATGCTCCCAATTTTAGTAGAAGGAAAAAAAGATACACGTTGCTTAAAAGATCTAGGCCTCGAGAATAGAATTATCTCTCTGCAGAGAAGACCTCTGTATGAGGTAGTAGAATCAATAGTCCAATTAAACATCAAAGAGATAATCCTCCTGACTGACTTAGATAAGGAAGGGAAAAAACTCTTTGGAACTCTGAACTCCAACCTAACCAGACATGGAGTAAAGGTAAACACCAAATTCCGAAACTACCTGTGGAGGTATACCAAACTAAGACAGATTGAAGGGTTAAAGCATTATTTGGACAAACTAGACACCTCAGCAAAAGATGCATAAGGTATTTAAATCAACGCAACAACCAAAATAATATGTCTCTGCTCAACCAATTCAAAACAGTACTTCTTTTGGGACTCTTGACAGCATTGCTCCTCTGGATTGGTTCTTTTTGGGGAAGTAGTGGTTTAACAGTAATGCTCATCCTCTCCATAATAATAAACATTGGTTCTTTCTTCTATGGCCATAAAATGATTCTTAGAATGTATAAGGCCAAACAAGTTACTTCTGATTCAAATCATAGACTATACAACATTGTAAAAGAAGTTGCAAAAGAAACCGGAATACCAATGCCAAAGGTCTATATTGTCCCATCCCCCCAATCTAATGCTTTTGCTACAGGTCCAAGCTACAAAAAAGCTTGCATAGCCTGCAACCAAGGCCTTTTGGACACCCTAGACGATGAAGAATTAAAAGGGGTTGTAGCCCATGAAGCAGCCCACATAAAGAATCGTGATACCCTAATCCAAACAGTAGCAGCAACCATAGCAGGAGTCATCTCTTATGTTGCTTTCATGGCACGCTGGGGAGCACTATTTGGTGGCTTTGGCAGAGACAGAGACTCAGGTAATATGATTGAACTGCTTGTCCTTGCCATCCTTACTCCATTAATAGCCACATTAATCCAATTAGCAATCAGCAGAAGCAGAGAGTTTGTAGCAGATGCAACCGCAGCCAAAAGCTTAAAGTCAGGAAAAGGCCTTGCATCTGCCCTGAAAAAAATCCATGCAAATATCCACGACTATCCACTAAGGCCTGGCGCAGCAACAGAAACCACGGCCCATATGATGATAGCAAATCCTTTTAGATCTAAGGGCTTAGTTAAATTCTTCTCAACACACCCTCCAGTAGAACAAAGAATTAAACGCCTCCAAACTACTTCTTTTTCATAATACCATCTAAAAATCGAAACAGAACCGCAACAGTCATATCTTCTCTAATTCCACCATTAAAACAAAGCTCTTTTACTTCTTCAAAATTCTTCCAGACCGGTTTAATCTCCTCACCAGGCTCAAGTTTTTGATCACCTTCTTCCAAATTGGTAGTAGAAAAATAGAATATATCTGTCCTAACAGTAGCCCCTCCATGATTAGTATGTAAATACTGCAAATCAGAAACAATCATTCCAGTCTCCTCTTCAACTTCACGCACACCCGCTGCTTCAGCAGCTTTTTTCATATCTGCCCCATCATCAAGAGCCTGCTTAAACTCACTAAGTAAATCAAAAACCTTTCCTCCAGGCAATCTATAGTCAAGACCTTCTGGATGATGTCGTATCTCTTCATTAAGTAGGATCTTATCATCCTTAACAACAATAACCCTTACACCTGGTGCTCTCGTTACATACTCAAGGGCAATAATATGATCCTTGTGTTTAAGGTTCTCTTGCACAACCTGGAATATCTTCCCCTCAAAAACAATTTTTTTGCTCATTTTTCCCCACCATATTCCTTCTCCAAAACCTCTTTTATCCTACGAGCCTTTGTAGGCCCTATTTTATCAACCTTTTGTAAGGTCTCCTCTTTAGCATTTACAAATTTCTTTATGGTTTTAAACTTTTTGAGTAATGGCTTAGCCAAACTCCCGCCAATACCTGGAAAAGAGCTGACAATAAATTCCTGCCATTGCTTTAGGGTCATATCTCGCTTTTCTCCATGAGGAGTAAAATCCTTTCCAGAGGTTTCCTGCTCCCTCTTTGCAATAACCATGAGCAAACCTGCTGTATCCTTAGCATTCTTAGTTCGCAAAACAGGAATGCCATAACTCACAGCAATTGTAGCTAACATTCCCCTAATCGCATTCTCATGAACATTCCTTAAGGAATAAAGATCCTCTTGGCCCTCTATCACAATAAGTGGTCTTTCAAAATTCACTTTCAAGTCTTTGATCTGCAACAATAACCTCCCATCAATAATGCTCTGTACAAAATCAGCAGTATTTTTAAATTCAACTCCCACCCTATTGCTCAAAACATAATCAGCATTTTTAAGCTGATCAAGCCTTATATCAACTTCTAAATTCGCCAATTCCTTAATAACCCCAGATCCTTTTTCTCTGTGATCTGCATAAATCAAAATCTCCTCATTAATAAATTTATCAAGTCTCTCCTCCTTTGGTTTACCAAGCAGTTGCCCTAGCTTTTCCTTAAGGCTATCCAAAGTCCTAAACATTCTCTTTTCTTTATGGTGAGAAGCCCAACGATACCCCTCATCTCTAGTTTCCTTTGCCATAAGAATGACAACCTTCCCTTTTTCCATTCTGCCAGTCCTTCCTCTCCTCTGTATCTGACGAATTGCTGAAGATACAGGTTCATAAAAAATAACAGTATCAACTTTAGGAATGTCCAACCCCTCTTCTCCTATACTTGTTGCAACAAGTATATTATATTCTCCCTCTCGAAATTTATCCAGCACTTCCTTCTGAATCTTCTGGCTCATGCCAGTACCCCCTTTCTTAGCCTGACCAACAAATAGCTTGGCATTAACCCCCTCAATAGAATTTAGCGTTCTCTCTATCTCTGCAGCATTATCTCGAAAATGATTAAAAACCATGAATTTAATAGATGGCTCAGCAGCCAAATCTTTCTTGATAATCTCTACTAGTTTGAGAAGCTTTGGGTGCTGAACATTATTGTTGTAAAGCTTCTCAGTTTTAATAAGAGCACTCCTAAAGTTAAGATCCTTTACAATATTCTTAACTGCTTTTACTGTGGTACGTGAACTTTCTTCATTAATTTTAGTAAGGTAAAGATATAGCGCCTCAACTCCTTGTGTTTCTAAGAGCTCAAGAGCGTGATGCATTTTCATAAGCTCTGCCAAAATAGAGATACCGTTCCACAACACAGGATCCCTTTCACCAGAAGCAATTCTTCCTCTTATCTGAGCTTGTAACCTAAGTAAATCGGTTTTACTGATAAAACTAACATTTCTCCTTTGAAGAATACCATGGGATTTAAGCTTCTCCAATCTGCTCTTAAGAAAATCTCCTAAAAAAGTCTTAATCTGCTTAAGCTCCTCAGGTAACTCAACCGTTACCCAATCAATACTCACCTCCTGAATATAAGGTTTAACATCAGGGTCCTGATCAGTTCTTACCTCAATACCTTCCACATAAAGATTCTTACATACTTCAGAAATTTTCTCCAAATCTGATCCAGGACTTGCCGTCAACGCCAAAATCCTCGGGAAACGAGCCTTTCTATGATACTGCTTTGCTACAAAAACATACGCATAATCACCAACTGCCCGATGAGCCTCATCAATACCTAAAAGACTTACCTCTGAAAGATCTATGCGTTTATTGAGAATATCATTCTCCAATCCTTGAGGAGTAGAAAAGATTACTTGAGCCTCTTTCCAGAGCTTAGCTCTTTTTACAGGAGTAACAAACCCAGTAAAAATTACAACATTTTCAGGAGAAATATCAAAGTGATCAAGAAAAACCTTTTTATACTGATCAATAAGGGGCCTTGTGGGCCCAATAAAAAGAATCTTTGACTGAGGATACTGCTTTAGCCGCTGAGCAGCAACCATAAGAAAGATATTTGTCTTTCCCATGCCTGTTGGCAAAACCACTAAGGTATTTTTGCTTATACATGTTGCAAAGATGGTCTCTTGATAAAGTCTGGGTTTAAAATTCTTAATCATATCCAGATAGAAGCGCACTAGATTTATATAGGTTTTGTAGACTTGACCAGTGCAAAGCCTAAATCAACACATATTTCTGCTACTAAAGATCTCTGCTACTAATAATGCCCCTTACATGAAGATAATAAGTAGCTATCCATACTAAAACAAATAAGATGACCATCACACCCTTACTCCCATATCGAAGCAATATAGTTCCCATTAAGTATACAACAAGAAACCATAGTATGACAATAAAAAAGGAAAACTGTAAATTCTTTTTA
>JASMFX010000148.1 GCA_030751555.1 Candidatus Woesearchaeota archaeon
AAAACTAGTAAAATCAGGAAAATTAGATCAGGCGAGCAAAATTTTATCGCAAAATCCATTTCCTATTTTATCACTAAAATTATGCAACTGGGATCAATATTTTCCACCAAGGTCTAATCTTCCTCAAAAATTAGAATCGTTGCTTGAAAAATTGCCTTCTGAGAAGATCACTAAATCTAAGAAAAGATCCAAATCAATTGGCATTATAGGCTCTGGAATTTGTGGTCTTACTGCTGCTAAACGATTAGCTCTTCTAGGTTATACTCCAACAGTCTATGAAGCTCTTCCTCAACCAGGAGGATTTTTGCGTTATGTTGTTCCTGAGTTTGTTTTACCAAAGGAGATGCTTAATAATGAGATAGAGAAACTTGAGGAGTTAGGTGTTGAGTTTGTTACAAATAAGGTGATAGGAAAGGCTATGGCATTGTCTGACTTAGAATCTCAACATAATGCTCTTTTCCTGGCATCAGGTGCTAGTAGTCCTAAGATGATCCATCTAGAGGGCCAGCATCTTAATAATGTATACTATGCTAATGAGTATCTTCTTAGAATTAATCTTATGCAGGCTCATCAATATCCTAAGTTTCAAACTCCTTTACATTCAGCATCTAACACCATGGTTGTAGGTGGAGGGAGTGTTGCACTTTATTGTGCACGTATAGCAAAGCGTTTAGGAAATGAGGTTACTGTTTCTTACAGGAGATCTGCTAATGAGATGACCTCTTTTCCCCATGAGATTCAAGCTGCTTTGGATGAGGGGATAAAGTTTTTAGAGATGACTATGCCTAGTAGGATTCTTGGAGAGGAATTTGTTGAAGAGATTGAGATTTTACAGATGATGCTTGAAGCAGAAGATGAACGTGGGAGGAGAAACCCTATTTCTATTGAGGATTCTGCCTTTGCTATGCCTGTTGATCAGGTAATTCTTGCAGTAGGTGAGACACAGAATCCTTTGCTCTTAAGAGATTCTCAATTACGTACAGGGTTTGGCAATAAAATTATTGTTAATGAACAGATGCAGACAAATAAGGAATCGATATTTGCAGGGGGAGATGTGGTAAAACAGTCAATTAACACTCAAGATGCAATATCTGCAGGGAGTACGGCAGCTCTTAATATTGACAAATTCCTTCAAAATTCTAAATAAATGCAGTTAAATCACCACATTTAAATACTCTAATTTTCAATATCAACCTATGAATAAATCAAAACCACTGATTTTTATTAACTTTAAGACATATAAGCAAGGCTCTGGAAAACGAGCCTTAGAGATTGCAAAGTATTGCCAAAAGGTTAATGGAAAAGCTCAGTTAGCAATTGCAGTCCAGCCTACAGAGCTCTATCGTATAGCACGTTCTGTTGCGATTCCTGTCTTTGCTCAACATATTGATCTTATTGAGTATGGTAGTCATACAGGGTGGATTTTGCCGGAGGATGTTAAGGAGGCGGGTGCACAAGGTACTTTAATTAATCATTCTGAGCATCGTTTGCCAAAGAATATTATCAAGGCTCTTGTAAAAAAAGCAAAGGATTTGCGTCTCATTACTATTGTTTGTGCGAAGAATGTAGGTGAAGGGGCTGCTTTGGCAAGATTTAAGCCTGATTACATAGCTGTTGAACCTCCAGAGTTGATTGGTAATCCAAAACTTTCTGTTTGTCGTGCAAAACCTGGACTCATTAAGAATGCTGTTGATAAGATTAAAGCTCCTATATTAGTTGGTGCGGGTGTGAAATGCGCTGAAGATGTTAGAGTTGCTTTGAAGCTTGGTGCTAAGGGTGTTTTATTGGCTTCTGATGTGATGAAATCTAAGAAACCACTAAATGCGCTCAGAGAACTTGTTAGAGGGGTTTAGACAACCTCTACTAATACTTTATGAATATCTCCTCTTCCTGTCTTACCATAGAGGTCAGTTACAGTAACTCTTTCAGGTGTGCCAGTTACCTGGGTTGGATCAGATGGATCATTCAAAAGGCATGCTTTCAAATCGTTACTTCCATCAACACAATTATCCTGGCCACTGTTTTCATTGCAGACACAAACATTGAAGATGTAGGTTCCTTTTTTTGTGGCAGAATCTTCACATAAAGCATTGCTTGAGTCACACAAAGCTCCTTTTACCCGAATAAAGAGTGGAATAACCTTTCTTTCTTGTTGGGTTATTATTTCATTAGCAACATCAACAGATATCCACTCTTGATCAATATATCTCCTAATTTCTACAAGTGTTAGAGGGTCAGCTGTCAAAGGATTACCTAGACTGTCTGCTCCATCATCAAAACTCATGATAACATGGAAATTATCAGAATCTGCATTCACATTTCTAACTCCCACTCCAAAAGTGACTCCATCCCCTCTCCTTATCCGTTTTTTGAAAAGTGGAATAGCTACCTTAGCTCCAGAGTCCAATAACTGTTCAATAGAAGCTTGGGTTTCAGCATCAACAGTGGCTTTTCTATCCTCTGCAATGCCAAAGAATTTCATAGTAAAACTGATTCCAGCAACAAAAATGACAATTGCAATGATAAGAATGACAATAGTGTTAGCTGCTAGCTCAAACCCTTTTTTGTTTCTTAGCAGATTCATAGATCAATTTAGAATAAAACCCTATAAAAATGTTGCGGTTCAAATTTTTAACCCAAAAATTTGATTAAACCCCCTACAAGAGATAGAATGTTTTCAACTCCGTAAACTATATAAGCCACTACATTTGGAAATAACTCATGAAATGGAATTTTTATACTATTCCTAACCAACTAACCTTGCTTAGAGTGATCATTTTACCTATCTTATGGGTTTTGGCTTTTATGCAGCAAAATATAGCTTTTCTTGGGTTATTTGTTATTGCAGGGCTAACTGATGTTCTTGATGGCTTTATTGCAAGACGTTTGCGCATTACTTCAGCTTTTGGTGCATGGTTTGACTCTCTAGCAGATCATCTCCTTAGTCTTTCAGCTGTTTTTTGGTTTTGGCTATTTTTCCCTGAGTTCTTCAGTAAAAATATCTTTCTTATTATAATCATATTTGCATACTTTCTCTTTGATCAAGTTCTTGGTTACATCAAACACCACCAGATGGTTGATTATCATCTTTGGTCGAGCAAATCAGCTTTTGTTTCGCTTTTTGCCTTTTTCATACATGCTCTTATTTTTGGTCCTCATCAGAGCTTTTTTTATGTTGCTCTAGCAATTATTGCAGTTGCACTTACTGAAGAGATCTTTTGCTCATTTTTAATAAAGAAGATGGATCCTAACACTATTTCTCTTTTGACTTTGATAAATAAGTAGAATATAAACATATAAAATAATAAAGATAAAAAAAGAAAAAATTACTTGCTTAATTCGTATTCTTTCACGATAATAACCATGAAAAGGACCAAGATTGCTGCACCTGCAACCAGATAAGCAACTCCACTCTCTATGGTTTCAGTGACCATTTTGAATAGGCCAAAGGCCATGACTGCAAAACCTAGCCATAGAAACTTGTCCAATACGAGCTTAAGTATCTCGAATTCTTCTGTTTGGGTTAGTCGTTTTTTCATTTTTGTCACCTTATACCAAGTCTATAAAAAACTCCTTAGAGTCGTGTAGTTGTACAGCTCTTCCTGTAGCATCTGTTGCTGTCTTGATTCTTGGATGAAAGTTAGTTCCTGCTTGGATTACACCTTTTCCTGTTCCTGCAGTAGCTTGTTTCTTTTTGATACCTGGCCACTCACTTACAGGCTCTGCATAACACTCTAGATATTCTAATTGTGCTGGAGCAGCTGCAGCTGTTGTTGAGATGTAGTGTTTCCAAACCAAAACTCTTCCATTATAGGTTGCTGAAGGGGCATTTAATGCCTGTAGGATGCCTTTCAAAACCTTAACTGTTCCTGGCTCTACACGTGATGCTTGTAAGGTGTCAAACCAATTCCAGCCAGAAGGCACTGCTTCTGTAGGGGCATCGGATAAACTACCCACTCCTGTTAATCTAGCTCCTGCATCACAACTAGTGCCAATTGCATTTTCACATACAAACTCAACATAGAAACACGTATCTCGTGTTGTTTCAGTACTTTTTATACCAAAGAAGAAATCATTCTGTGTACCTGCCTTTACATCTTCAAATGTAAGGGTTGTAAACGACAGCAAGTCACCTGATTTTTGAATATCTTCAATAATTTGGTTTTGTATGTTTGAAGATACCTTATCAAATTGCTTCTGCAGCGAGCCGAACTGGCTCCTTATGAATCCTAGTCCTAAACCAAGGATGGTAATGGCTAGAATCAGAATAACAATTGCATTAATTGAAAGCTGCAACGAAGCTTTTTTATGCTTGACAAATAGTTTCATGCTTACACCTCTTTTCTACAATATGACTAATAGTTCCTATATTTCCTAATACTCATATATAAATGTTTCGATGAGTGAGGGGATAGTTCTCTTTCCTTTCGAGGGATTTCTAAGCGTTACTGTTCAAAATGCACACTTTAAACATTTTGAACAGTGCCTCCTTAAGCAAAAGCTTTTTAAATAGTCTATTTATTCTCTTATCTATGGCAAAATTAAGGAAAGCTGTTGCTTACAGAAGGCTTGAAAGGCCTTATACAAGAAGGAGTAAATATAGAGAAAAATCCTATATTAGAGGAAACCCTGCTGTGAGAGTTGTTAATTTTGATATTGGAAATTTAAGAAGAGCGTTTCCTTTTACGCTTCATCTCATATCCAAAAAGCAGGTGCAGATTAGGGATAACGCAATAGAGTCTGGAAGGGCGCAGAGCAATAGAGTGCTTGAAGGAGCGCTTGGTAAGAATGGATTCCACATGAAAATACGGATGCACCCACACCACATTTTAAGGGAAAATCCATTAGCTGCAGGAGCAGGCGCAGACAGAATGAGTACTGGAATGAAGGCATCTTTTGGCAAGGTTATTGGCAATGCCTGTCAGGTTAAGCAGGGAAAAATTCTTGTTAGTGTTAGTGTCCGAAAGTCAGGTTTAGAGATAGCTCGTGAAGCCCTTAGAAAGTATTCTAGCAAATTACCTACTACATGTACTGTTCAAGTTGTTGAAAATAAGATTGATTAAGAATCCTTTGTCTATTTATCTAACATATCTAAAAATAGTATCATCCCAAAAACTGTCTTATTCTAGCTGCATTGACAATACTCTCTTGTACTCCCGGCTCATCTTTTCGTTTGAGGCAAGTGAGAACTTCAGAGGTTATTTTCTTATGCTCTTCATCTGTTTCAAACTCAATTAATTTCAGGGACTTTTTAACTCGGTTCTGAATTTCTTTTGGAAAATATGATAGGTTATCCTTATTATAATATTGAAGCGCATCTTTTAAGTCCTGGTCAATGATGTCATAAAACAGGCTGATTTTGTCCAGATGTTGAGGCTTTAGATTAGACAGTCCTAAAATCTCAGGAGGTAAGCCTAGCGAGTAGAGGCTTGCACAGAATTTAATTGCTCTTGGTAGTTTAATATTTCCAGATTTTCTTGCATAACCAAACAGGTCAATGTGCAGCTTTCTCTTTCTTCTGGATGGGATGTAGTGGCTTACTAGGTTAATAGTTTCTGCTAGTAGTTTTATACACTCTATGTAGTCTTTCTCCATGATCTCAATGATCTTCATGGTTTCCTTTACATCAACGGGGATTGGAGCTTTACGTTTTATGTCTTTAACCTGATCGACTCCTTTAATGACTTCCTCCACAGGATAATCATACTTAAATGCAGACTGGATCGTGAATGTCTGGACACTTGGATAGCCAGTAACCATTTTTTTGGTGTTTGTTGGCTTGAAATTTCCCCTGAATGGGGCTGAGCCGCATCCGAAAATTGGTAGAATATCTATTGATGATTTTTCCTGGAGTTCGTGTAAGCCTTGTAATCCAATTCTTGCCATTAAAACAGCTGTAACACTACCATAATTCAAGGCTGGATCTGATCTGGCAAACCAGACTCTTTGATAGTCTTTTATTTTTTCATACTCAATATATTTCTTAACATAGGAAGCTGCGTTTGTTATGGTTTCCTTTGTCTCAAATAGTGGCGTAACTCTTATCTCATCTGGTTTAAACTTTCCAATCCATTCCTTTACTGTTATGTCGCCTGCATAGATTGATTTTTCCTGGTTTTTTACAATGAAATTTTTGTAGTATTCATTCACACGAATAAGGTTTTTCTCTGAAAAACACATAGGTATCATGACCTCAAAGATTGGAGGGATGTCTTCTTCATAGAATGCTTTGCCTATGTCGTAGTTCCTTGGGATTGAATTTAGTGTCTCAAGCAATATTTTTCCTTCATTTTTTTCCACATCAGGATTTGGAATTCTAAATGTGATAATTTTATCCTTTCCCAGAACCTTCTCTCTAAAATAACGAGGATATCTGCTTAATAGTTTTTTAACTACAAAATTGTCTACTTCTTTTCCCTCAGCATCCCAGAGCTGCTCATCTACTCCTAGATGAGAGAATGCGTAAAAGGCTTCCTTTACCTCGTCTTCACCATCCATCACAGTGTTTTTTGCAAAAAAAGGAATAAAGACATTGTCTGGATGCTGTGTTGACATTAATCTGCTGACTTTCATAGGGTTAGAAGTGTATTAATCTGTTTATAAAGTTAACTGGATTTTCAGTTAAGAAGGTACGGAAAACAGATTGTTATTTTATTTAGTTTCCAAAAGTTTAGCCTTAATACCTACTGCGTTTCTATAACAGGATTGGGCTCTATAATCATTTCTTAATTGTAGAGAATTCTCTCTTATAAGATTGCCCTCTTTGATCACTGGTTGGACTCTGTCTAGATTTGGGAGTGGGTCTAATGGTCTTGCAATTTTGTCTTCAAGACCTGGAGGAGGTCTTTCATAATTTTCACCTGGTGCATAGGTTAAAACAGCCTGAAAAAAGCTCTTAAATCTGTCTCTTGCTGTTGAATCTAGTGCATCAGGGTCACCTCTCAGTTCTTCATTAGCATGTACATCAGCTCGACAACCAAGCGCTTCTAATACCATAAGATCTCTGCTAGCGTATAATCCAATTAACGCAATTTCTTCCCTTGTATACTCTTTGGGTTTTTGGGTAGTAACAGTTTCTTGATGGATATGCATCCTAGAGGTGACTTCCTCTAAGAATTTCATTAGGTGAAAAGTTCTTTGTTGACCTATGCGAAAGGGACTGTAAGGATCAGAACTATGATCTCCTGGAAGAGTAAAGAGCCACACTGTTGGTTTTGTAGTTTGAAAAGGGTATTCTTTGGTACCTCCTGGTGAGTATCCTGGGGGAACTGGTTCATGATCAATTTCAGGAGATTCTGAACTAGGAAATGGCGCAGCTGCAGCATCAATATCATCAGCAATGTCTGGGTATCTTCCTTTTAAAATATCAATTTCAGTTTGGAAGGTGCTAGGTAATGTGGTACTAGGACTTTCTGTTTGAGGACCTCTAACTTGACCTTTTATATGACATGCCAATAATAATTCACTTTTCAAAGTTTCTTCTCTTAATGGATAAAGTGATTTCAGTGTTCTTCCTAAATTAAGAAAAGTTTCTAAAGCGTCTAGTAATTCCTCTCTTGACATCCTTGGTCTAAGTTCCTCTGGTTTATTATCTGGCATATTAACTTTTGGAGGTTATTCTGGGTTTATAAATCTATGCTCTATTAAAAATAACAGTGATTAATT
>JASMFX010000149.1 GCA_030751555.1 Candidatus Woesearchaeota archaeon
GTGCTGAGAAGTCTCAAGATTGATAATCCCCACACTAATATCATCTTCTCCTTTAAGAGTGACGCTGAAACCATTCTAGGCATTAACATGGTTCGTCATATCACTGATAAAGCCAGAGTCTTAGTCAAAGTAAATACCAACAAGTTTATTGATATAGCAAAAAAAGCAGGAGCAAATGAAGTTATCGCATCTAGTGAGATTGGTGGCAAACTGCTGTCACTTTCTCTGATCTCTCCAAACGTCGTCGAATGGTTCATGGATTCTATAACCACAAGAAACAAACTACTTGAGTTGGAAGAACTCCTCATAACCAGCACATCCCCACTAAAAAACAAGTCTATCCTAGATGCTGATAAATACTTTGGGAACGCAGTTAATATTCTCTCGGTGAGCAAAAAAGGCACATTTGATCTTACAACTGATGATTCCTACATCTTAAAGCCAAATGACAAGCTCATTGTTTTGATACATAAAGATAGGGTTAAAAAAGATAAAAGATTAAATCAATTGTTCAATATAAAGTAATGCTTAAGATAAATTAATATTTCTAAAATTATGCTCCATTATCCGTAATAAAGGATTCCAAGCCCATGATTATGCTCTCAGTGCGATATCCCCCTTCTAAAACGCAAAAATAAGGAAGGTTTGAATGATTGAGTTTCTTAACCACATGATCATAGCTTCTCCTTGTTAGTTGTAATCCAACACTTAAGCGTTCTTCTTGTGCATCAATCGAACTTGTATCAAATCCAGCACTTACTGCTATTAAATTGGGATGAAACTCATCTATTGCTCTATTGAATGCTTTATCAAACTGTGCTACATATTCATCATCTCCACAACCCTCATCCAAATAAATAAGGCTGTGATGACTATCAGGAGTATCAAGAGATTGTCCAAATAATCCACCCTGGCTTAGAGAGAGATAACGAACAGTCTCATCAAATCGTGCTTGTTGCAAAATATCCAAAGTTCCATTACCTTCATGAACATCAATATCTAACATCAAAACTCTATTAGCAGATTCATGCTCAACCAAGTAAGTAGCTGCAACTGCAATATTATTAAAAATGCAATGCCCTCCAGCTTGGTTCCTAGCTGCATGATGGCCAGGAGGTCTTACAACTGCAAAAGCATTGATGCCTCTTTCAGCATACTGAGCAGCTTGGACAGCAGCACCCACTGCTCTTTTTGCAATATTAAAAGATCTAGGACCAACATAGGTTTCAAGACCATCAAGAAACTCATTCTCTCCAGGTTTTAAACCTTCACAAACCTCCCTAACCTGCTCAATATACCTGCTATCATGAGTATCTCGTAATGCAGCTAAAGCAACTTCGGTAATCTCAGCTTGAATCAAGTCATCCTCATTAACCATACCCCTTAATGCATCTCCCAAACCATCAAATCTGCTAGGATGCTCAATAATTTCTTTATCTGGAAAATGCCCTTCTAAATCTTCAAAATCAGGGTGATAAATGACTTTCATACCTATATAGTTGTACTTTTACTATATAAATCATTCTATTGTAACTACTTGGGAGTAAAAAATAGGAAACTTTAAATATGCCCTATTTATCCTTTTTAATATGGCAAAGTCAATTCAAGATGCAATAAGCAATCAAAATGGTATACCTCTAGATCAGCAGGATGCAGCAATAGAGAAAGTTCTTAGAGACATACCTGGAGAATCAGAGACAGATAGAAATGCTCGTATAGAAAAAGAATACCTACTCCTCCTTGGCCAAAATGATGGTACCGAAGCAGCTACTCAATCTCGTGAATTCATTACACAAACATCCACTCCCTCAGAAAACAATTACATCATCCGACAAGCACACGAACCAGACGCCATACATATCGCACGTTTAGAAGACTTACTTTTCAGACATCTCTTTGAAAGACCAAGAACCACCGAGGATGAAGCTACTGGTGAACTCGTCTGGGCTGCATTTATCCAAGAACCAACAAGCAATCCCCAAGACCCCTCTGAAATCCCCATCGCAGCTGCATGGTATCGTGTTTTCCCTCCAGGATCTCCTAATGGCTCTTGCATATATCTAGATGAATTATTTACAAAGAGTGAGCATCGTGGCAATCATCTCGCTGATAAGTTAGTTTGGCAGATGATATCAGGCAATTACATTGACAGACAAAGCGCCATTAGACCAACTGTTTATACATACGCTTCAATTGGTGCTATACCATTTTATACTAAACTCGGATTCTTGCCAGAGGCAGATACAATATTTAGCAAGGAAGGATGTGATTTCGAAAGAATGAGACTCCCTCTAACACCAGAGGCTCTCCAAAGATATCTAGAAAATGCAGATGCAACTTCATGCTTTGATAATATCCTTGAATCTCTTGGAAAGAATGCCGAACCATATATTAACGGAGTCATGGCATATCTAACAGCTCCTGAACCTGCTGCAATAAATGAAAATCCAATGCTCTTCCCATTGAGAGATAGACTCATAAAAGTAAAGTATCTTAAAGAATAAGAAAGACTCCCTGCCCAGTTCTGTGGGGGTGGTAGAAATTAGGAAGACAGGGAGCCTTGAGTGTGATTATTTCTTAATTTTCAAAGGCATTTTCCTCATTTCTTGTAACCACATTAATCCTATTCGTATCATCTCTTTATTGAATCTATCACTAATCTTGTATGTTTTCTTATAAAGATCATAATCAACAAGCCCCATACTTTTCAATGGAGTTAAAATCCGATCATAAAACTGCCTTTTATTATAGCTTAGCTTCACTCTCTTCCCTTTTACCTCATCTATCTCTGTTTCATAGGTCCCTTCATGGAGCTGTGTGGCAAACATACTCATAGCTGTTTTTGAAATCTCCTCTCCATTCTCTTTGATATACTCTATCAGAGCTTGACCTACAATCTTTTGCTGCTTTGTAGCAAAAATAATTTCAAATATATTGTCAGGTAAGTTAAACCTATCAAAGAGCATTACCATAGAAATCATAAGAACATTACTAATATATAAATATTACGTTTTTTTACACTAGTATACGTTTTTCTATATTGGCTAAGTTAGAACTTTTCCTTGTTAATCTTAAGATAATACCCTATTTGATTAGCAATAATGTGCAATATTCCGAATAAAATCAAGCTTACAACCACAAAACTCACTGTCAATCCAATAAAAAAACTCAGCGCAACCAATGCCCCCAGGATCCAATCAATCTGATCAAAAGGTATCCAAGCCTTTCCAGGAGCAACCCCTAGTTGCCGCTTAAAAAAACTCTTGACGAGATCACCAATTAAGGAGCCTAATCCCAGAGCGAGCCCAAATCCAACAACCGAAACTACCTGATAATCCACTAAACCCATCTGACCTAAAAACATCTTCTCCAAATACACCACAATAACAGCAGCCAGAGTTCCAAATACCAAGCCCTTCCAGGTTTTATGGTCTCCAAAAATCCGATTTCCCCTAAAACTCTTACCAAAATCAACAGGAGCTGCCAAAAACCTCACATTCTTGAAAAGAGGCAAAACCATATTCGCAATTGCAGCTGGCAAAAGTATCCAAAAACTTTGAATGATTATTCCTACCATTTTAGAAAAGCTTTAGCATAGGGCCAGTTACTCACAACACCAGTTATCCCTATGAGGATAATAAGCACCTCCACATATCCTATCCTGAAAATAATAAAGAGCAGAGCCAGATACTGTAAAACAGTCGTCACCTTCCCACCAACATGCGATTTTCCAGCACTATCCAGAGAATCTGGACTAAATAAATATCCCAATAGGATCATGATAACCTGCATAATCTCTCGGATAATAAACAATCCAAGATAGATCCAATGCAATCCCATCCCCATAATAAAAAACCATCCAAGGATAAGCATCATCAACTTATCACTAATCCCATCAACAAAACCCCCAATCACTGAGCTCATCTTATATTTGCGTGCAATCCTTCCATCTAACACATCACTTATCCCTGCAATAAACAGCAACACAATCACCAAAGGTATATTCTCAGAAAACGATACAATAACCAAAGCCAAAATTATCCTCATTAACGATAATCCATGTAGGAGCTTGGTTTTCATTGAATCACATACAAAAGAGGATTTAATAAATCTTTTGTATTAATTAAGAGTGGCAGAAATCCTCCACCTTAAGGAGGAGGATAAATGCCCTCTCTTAATTCTAAAATCCGAGCTGGCAAATCTCCATGCTAAAGCATGGAGATAGCCCTCAGATTTTTTTAAACCTCTTTTTTAACAGAAAAAAACCCTCAATCCTTTCCTCAACCTCAACACAAACCTCGACCTCATCCTCAGGGAAAACTCTTGCATAACTTGGCCATGCATACCTTTCATCCATATAGACAATAACTCCCCTATCAGTCTCACTTCGTATACATCTTCCTGCATTTTGAAAAACCTTAGTGATGGCAGGCAATACATAACCATAATCCCATCCTCTTCCAAATTTTTTGTTATAGTAATCAATCACCTGCTTTGTTTCCAGATTAGGCCTTCCAAGAGGAATCCCAACAACAACCACACACTTCAATAAATCACCAGGCAGATCAAT
>JASMFX010000150.1 GCA_030751555.1 Candidatus Woesearchaeota archaeon
TGAGATCCTCATCGATAATGGGATCAGCATCTGTAAGTGCGTTACCCAAAGAGACAGAGACAGATTTTTCTGGATTTTCTATCTTGATATTGCTTTTAGGTTCTGAGAGAGGTTTAAGAGCATCAAAGCTAAATCCAGTTGGTTCTATTAAAATGTTCAAACCGTACTTAAAGGATGGCATCTTTGCGCTTTTCAATTTTTTAAATGCAGATTTTCTGTAAGAAGAGAACCAGGTTGGTTCTTTTTTTTCAGAGATAAACGCATTAAATTCTTGTTGATTTACTTTCATTTTTCCCAACAGAATAAACTATCCTAACGAGCCCTCCATCTCTAATTCAATAAGGCGGTTAAGCTCGACAGCGTATTCTAAAGGCAGCTCTTTTACAATAGGCTCTACAAATCCTGAAACAATCATCTGGGTAGCGGTTTGCTCATCCAAACCACGACTCATTAAGTAGAAAATTTGATCTTGGGAGATTTTTCCCACTGTTGCCTCATGGGCAAGGTCAGTTGTAGGTTCCTTGACATCCATGTAGGGGAAAGTGTTGGACTGTGATTTATTGTCCATCATAAGTGCATCGCAGTTTACGCTTGATTTTGCATTTTTTGCTCCTTTTTGGACAGATAGGAGACCTCTGTAAGAGGTGATGCCCCCATCCTTGCTAATTGATTTTGAGGTGATAGTAGATGAGGTATTTTTGCCAACATGGAGTGTTTTGCATCCAGTGTCTTGGTTTTGACCCTTGCCAGCAAAGGCAATGCCAATGAAATCTGACTTTGCTCGGTCTCCGATAAGGATAGATGCAGGGTAGAGCATGGTCACTGCCGACCCCAAATTACCATTTACCCATTCAATAACTCCATCCTCATAGACAGCTGCTCGCTTTGTGTTGAGATTAAAGGTGTTTCGACTCCAATTTTCAATTGAAGAGTATCTTGCTCGTGCTCCCTTGAGGATATGGATTTCAACGCAGCCAGCATGGATAGAGCTGGCTGTGTATTGAGGGGCTGAGCATCCTTCTATGTAAGAAACCTCAGCGCCTTCATCAACAATGATTAGGGTGTGTTCAAACTGGCCGCCTTTTTGCGCATTCATTCTAAAATAAGCCTGAAGAGGCAGCTTAACCTTTACGCCTTTTGGGATGTAGATAAATGTTCCACCCGACCAAACAGCAGCATGGAGTGCAGTAAACTTATGGAGATTAATAGGGACACAAGTAGTCATAAAGTATTTCTTGACTAATTCAGGATATTCTTTGATTGCCTCATCACAATCAAGGAATACTACGCCTTGTTTGGTAAGCTCTTCTTTGAGTTTATGGTAGACCACTTGACTTTCATACTGAGCCCCAACCCCTCCGAGAGATTTCCTCTCTGCTTCAGGGATTCCAAGCTTTTCATAGGTATTCCGAATTTCCTCTGGAACATCTTCCCAGTTCTCAGCATTAGCCTTTGCATCAGGAAGCATAAAGAAATGAATCTTTTTTAGATCTAATTTGCTTAGATCTGGCCCCCATGTAGGATAAGGAAGCTCGTTAAAAAACTTTAAGCCTTTAAGACGTTTTTCAAGCATCCACTTTGGCTCTTTTTTTGATGCTGAGATTTTTCTAACAAGCTTTTCTGTAAGAACACCTTCTGGAGCCTTAAAACTAAGCTTTTCCTTGTTATAATGATCATAGGTTTCCCTATTTATTTCAAATTTCTTCATATTCCCTGACGGAGATTCTAACATTTTTAACTGTTATGGGATTTTACTTAACTATTGTTAAGAATAATACTACAGTCGTGGTTGCTTTATAAATTTTATGGTTTTTGGGTTAATCTTCCCTTTTGAACCTCAAACAAAACACTTAAATAATACCTTCTTCTATGGTAAACTATGGCTCGAATAAATATGGAGAAAGCTCTTCCTCAGGAAATTGATGTTTGGTATGTTCTCCCAGCACTGCGAAGGGAACTTGCGAAGATTTTTATCAAAGATTATGAAAAGTCGCAGAAAGAGGTTGCTCAGATATTAGGGATAACTGAAGCAGCTATTTCTCAATATATTAATGATAAGCGAGCAAATGAATTAGTGTTTACAGAGGAAGAGGTAGCAAAAATCAAAGATACTGCTAAGCAGCTCGTAAATGACAAGGAGAATGTGATGGGTTACATGACAAAGCTATTGCATCGTTTCAGAGGGACAGAGTCTGTTTGTAAGCTACATCGAAAACTCGATAGATGTGTCCCGACAAATTGTGATATCTGCATGGACCATTAATTACTACTGTTCCTATACAAATAAACTTTATATAGTAGTGTTGAAAATAATAACTATGGCCAACGATGAGGTTCCTAAATCCTTGAGAGTATGGTTTAAGATACATTTTATTATTGATCTTATCTTTGGAGTTCCATTGATGCTCATCCCTGAGATATTTTTGGGAGATTTAGGATGGAGTAGGATTGATCCGATTACAGCAAGATTAGTAGGGGCTGCATTGATTGGGATTGGAGGGGTTTCTCTTCTGGAGAATAATGCTTCAAAAGAAAGCTATCATAGCCTCTTAACCTTAAAACTTATCTGGAGTTTGGCTGCAATATTGGCACTTGTGCTTTCAATTCTCAAAGGAGCACCTTTCATGGTTTGGATCTTGCTGGGAGTATTTGTTCTGTTCTTTTTACTCTGGGGATATTATATGAGAGTGCTGCTGAAAGGGAAATAATAGTGTGAGATGTCTATTCTAAATCTGCCGCTGCCTTTTCAAGTGCATCAAAAGTATCCTCAGGTGTTTGGAGATCTGCAAAGGTTTCTGGTGAAGGGGCTGGTTCTGTTTCTACGGGTTCCTCGGCTGGTTGAGTATCCTGGACATCCACTACAACCAGTTCTGCAAGGACATTACTCTCGGAATCTTGAGGAGGAGCACATGCTACTAGGACTAATATAGATATTAAGACTAGGAAAGCTAAGATTATTCTTCTCATGATATCACACTCTGCCAAGTTTTTCTAAATGAGGCAATAGAGGATTGAATATTAGCTTTAGGTTTTTCATTTAAAACATCCTTTTTTATGTTCACTATTTCATTAATAAGATCTGCAGCCTCAATCACTTCTATATTTCCATCCTCAAATGACTCCTCCACATATTCTTCCAGTTCATAGAGAAGGAGAACAATATACCAGCGCTTTTTGGAGGGGGAATTTTTCTCAGTTAAAAGGCCCTTAAAGCATTTGTCCTTTGAGGTTCCCTTTTTGTCATAGCAAGGAAGGCTTGCTGAATAAATTGTGGCACAGTCATCCTCAGATACAGAGGCTAATCCCCTACAAGGTTCTGGTGCACCATCTGTAGAAACATCATTCTCCAATCTACATTTGATACGATTTCGTGCAATTTCAAAGCCCTCACAGTTAACAATCTTTTCTCCCGTATCTGATTCTTTGAAAACAGCGCCAGCTGAGCTTCCTGCAGCGTAGGCTGAAAGAGAAAGTAGAAGAATAACAGTGAACCATGTAAGGATCTTTTGCATACTATTTCTTGACCGTTCTTCTATTTAAATTTAATGAAAGATAGGTGGAGTTAAATTTGTTGTGAAAATCGTGGACTCCTCGCATTCTGATCCCTTTTTCACCTCTGGAAATTTCGGGCACGTCCATAACAGTCTAATTTTTCCTATCTCCCCGTACCAGGGTAAGGGGAGATAGGAAAAATTATGTCAACAAGTGTTCAGTGCGAAAACAAGGTCGCTGTGAGATTATTGCGGCCGGAATCTGCATCTATGCATGAATCAGGTCTGGCTGAAACAGCGAAGGTTTTATATAGATGCTTTGATCTACACTAAACAACCATTTGGGGGTGTTTATATGTTATTTGACAAATTCATGGATAAATCAGGGGATTATCTCTATGTTCTTTTTAGAGTATTAGTAGGACTTTTATTTGCCCAACACGGAGCTCAAAAGTTATTGGGAGCTTTTGGAGGTGTTGATGGGAGCGGCGGTGCTGTTGCTTTGATTAGCCTCATGGGGCTTGCAGGCTTTATTGAGTTTATTGGTGGCTTAGCTGTTGCAGTAGGGTTTTTCACAAGGTTGGCTGCTGGAATAAGTTCTCTGGAGATGTTAATAGCTCATATTATGGCTCATGCATCAAATGGTTTTTTTCCAATTGTGAATAAAGGAGAACTAGCATTATTATATTTCGCAGCTTTTCTGGCCATAGCAGTTCTTGGTTCAAGAAAGTGGAGTTTGGAGAGGGCATTGCTTAAAAAAGAGCATTTCTAAGATGAAAACAGTGATTGTCTATGCTCATCCACAGACTCCAGGACATTGTCCTGAGATTTTAAAAGAGGTGGAGGCTTATCATAAGGAGCATGGCATTGAATATGAGCTTCTCGACCTCTACAAAATGAAGTATGATCCTGTTTTGCATGAGAACGAACATTATACTGCTGGTGAAGGCCATTGGGATGTTAGCAAAGAGAATAAAAGAATTCGACAGTTAATACTGGATAATAATAAACTCATTTTTATCTATCCTGTATGGTGGAATAGCATGCCAGCAGTGCTTAAGGGATTTATTGACAAGGTCTTTACAGCCCACTTTGCTTTCAAGTTTGTTACGATGCCTGTTATTTCTAAGATTATGGGGGGGATTCCACGACCCCTCCTAAAAGGAAAAAAGGCTGTTGTGTTTTTAACAACAGGAAGCAATTGGATAGCATGGTGGTTTTTTTTGAGAAGAAGGGCACGTAAGCTCATGTTAACAGATATATTAGGTTTCTTCGGCATCAAGGCACGAGTTTATCATCTTGGTAGTTGCAGGATTGTGGATGAAGGTAGAATTCTTAAGATAAAGAAGATGGTTGCTAAAGGATTGGCCGGGTTCTAATGAGATCTGGTTGAAGTATTACGTTAAATGAAGCCCAGAGGGATCTCCAATCTGGAAGGCTTTGATCATCAAATCCATTTGCTATCATGCAGGTATCGCTGTGAGTATAACCACTTCTTTCTACAGTTATAGTTGAGAGTCTTTGGTTTGTTTCAGTAGCACGGCTTCTTAAGAGAAGTCTTAGATCATCATAGTCAAAAGCTAGTTGGACAGAAGGATTTTGATGCGCTGGATTTCTATCAGGATTATGAAGTCTTGCTAATTCAGGAGCCACATCTCTCAAATCATCCAAAGCATGGAGAAAATCAGAACCATCTTCGTAAACATTCATAGGTCTTCCAGATCCTTCAATAATGTCAATGCCATGGACAAGATGAACCTGCTTTTCTGAAGATAGATCAATCCCTCTACTCACCTGCCAAGTGGTTTCATCAATTATAGGAGGACTGCCTTCAACGCGTAGATGGTAAATTCGATCGGAATTTTGCCCCTCTGGTGGTTGGGGAGATTCAGGTGTTGGTTTAAAGGAATAGAATATTGCTTCTCGTTCTTGTACGCCCTTCAGATGCCAATCTAATGTTCTTGGAGATTCTATCTTGGTTGGCTTAAGATGAGGGTGAAGGATCTTGAAGATTGGATTTTCTAAGCGATAAAAACGTGTTCCCTGAAAACAGAGAAAATCTTCTGGGTCTAGGGCAAGTGATGTGACCTCTTGGTATTCTCTCTGTCCATCTCGATCCTTGTGAGGCATTGTCCAATAGCGTCTTAGTGCGTTTTGATCTCCCATCTCGATTACAATATCTGATCCTTGTAAGCTAAAATGTAATGAAGGCTTATCCTCTGATCGATTATGCAATGGATCTAGTTCTTCCGATACTCTTTGTAATTGAGTGTATAGATCCTTAAACATTTCTCCATCAGAATAGATCCTCATATTAAATGGGCCCTGTCTAGTATAAGAAGAAGAATCCTTAAAATCCTTTACAGTGGTAACTTCTGTACCTTCCTTAATAATAAAACCTTTGTATTGTGTAGAACTTAGGTAATCAGAGAATACCATGCTCCTACCAAAGGATGGACCTAATAAATCATAGTTTGGATGAAATTGAATACTACGGCTGATTGTTGGCTCTCCTAATGAAGCTCCCAGCCGCCCCAAGGGGCGGGGTATCTAGTTAAAGCTTGCAAGCTTCAGTTGTGCTGAATCTCTGCCTTGATCCTTTACATAGTTCTTTATTTGCTCTAACCCCCCTTCTCGCTAACGGTGTCAATATGTC
>JASMFX010000151.1 GCA_030751555.1 Candidatus Woesearchaeota archaeon
ATTATTCAACTTTATGAAGGATATATCCCCAAAACTTGTAGAATTGTTCAAACAAGGCTATTGCACACCGCAAATAGCAAGAGTAGCTAAAAAACTTAAAGAGCCCTCTACTACAATCCACTACAACATAAAAAAGCTAGAAAAAGAAGACAAAGTAAAAGCCTACAAAGCTGTTTTTAATTACAAAAACATAGGTGAGGGACATTGCGCTTACCTATTAGTCAACATAAATGCTTCCAAATACGGCCAGCCAGAGCAAGTCGCTACCGAAATCGCCAAAAGCTCCCATGTAGAAAGCGTAGATATCATCACAGGTGATTACGAAATGATCCTAAAACTGAGGGTAAAGGATATTGACGAATATTACGCATGGACAAAGCAGGCTATCCAAAAATATGGATTCTCTAAGGTTATTAGCCTCACAAGTCTAAAGCAAGTCAAGACAGAGTTCGTAACACTTTAGTTAGTTTTAAATATCCTTTCCTCTTCCCATCTACAATGAAATGCGAAATCTGCAAGAAAAAGATTGAAGAGACCTTCCTAAAAAAGATACTCGGCACAGTAATCAAGGATGATAAAGGTAAAAAACACTTTGTCTGCAATAATTGTCAAAAAGTATTAACTTCTAAAGACGAAATCTTGAAGAAATTGTAAACTTTTTTATAATGCAACTAACATTCTAATCCCATGCCTCTGTAGCATAGTAGCCATTGCGGCGCTCTCGTAAAGCGCAGGTCGTGAGTGCAAATCTCACCAGAGGCTTTATTTTAGCTTCAGGGTATCAGCGTGTTTTTAGCTGATACCCTGTACTACTCAAGTGTCGACGGATTGAGCCGTCGGTGCCGATTCTCACCAGGGGCTTTTCTTATCTCCTTACTCAACACCATTAAAAACAATATCTTTTTTCTTAAACTCCGCCATCGTAGAATCATAAGCCAAAATACGAGTCTCTGCAAGAGGTTTAAGCAAATGTTTAAGAGGGGGATTAGGTGACTGATTTTCCAGAAAAAAACCATCCACTTCCATCATTCTATCCCTAAATCCGTGAGCAGGTTCCATCCGATAATCAAGTAATTCATTATACAGTTCTCTACTTACCACAGGTTCAACAAGATCAACATCTAATTCCACACCAGGTTTACCTTGAAGACCCTCCAATTCTCTACCAATATCATGAGCTAATCCTTGCCAAGGCTGAAACACCACAGCCAGCTCACTCCCTCTTTTCCAATTATTCAGAAGACCTCCATACAAAGCACCCCTAACCCGAATACTATCTCCCACAGACATAAAGGGAATTTGCCCTATCCGAAATATCGTAGCTGCAACAAAATCACCATACAAACCCTCAGGCATTCTGGATGTAGGAACAACATCACCATAATCAGCAAAAGGTGTATTACATTTAGTAGCATAAAAAATATTTTGACAATGAGCAGCTGTTGGCGTATGCAAACCATACCCATTTTTTAGCATTTTTCTAAATGCCTTACCTAACTCCACCCAGTAACTCACGTCCTTTCCAACCTCAACAATCCCATTCCCCCTTGTCTCTTCAAATTCAATCCCATCTGCTAATCTTCCAATAATTCTGTACTGATTATCAAATACTCGGCTATATCTAACTGAAGAGGGCACAGTCTGCACAACAGAGCAACATTGCATCATATCTACCTGTTGTCCACTTAGATCCACTTTCTCCTTTTTTGCAATCTTATGCAAATACTTAGTAAGCCCTTCAAAGTGCGTAACAGATAACGGAATGCTAACCCTTCGATCATGCAATTCCTTAACTGTTCTAATCCTATACCTCTTAATCGCATTAACCATGGCCTCTAAACAATGAAAAAATTCTATACCGCACTGAAATCGAAAATTAGTACCACAAATACGAGGTGGAACTTTATGATCTGCTGTCCATTCCTTAGGATCATCATAAAATATACTCCCCTCAAACTCACGAAAAGCACCGAATTGCTTCCTCGAATTCTGCTCCAATGATCTCATATATCCAATACCTTTTGAGTAAAGCAATCTATTTTTATCACGTGCATAAAAACCCCTTCCCTCATGCTGAACCGATTTTTTAGTGAGAACAAAATATCCAAAATCCTTATGTCTTCTAGAAAATCGTGACAATCCCCTCCTTAGCGTACTAGAGATAGGAAGCTCATTCACAATATCATGCAGGGCAAGCAATGTCCTACTCTCTGCCCCAATCTTTCCCTTTCGCCTTATATCACTCGCACCCATAACAGAGGCAAATATCCTCTCATTTTTAAAATGTTAGGTTTCCAAGAACTGTTTACTTTTTCAATAAATTTATAAAAACCAAAGTAATTCCCTCATTATGCCAAAACTCACAGAATTATATCAACTAGGAAGAAATACATTTCTCAACAAATCTACAGGTCGTGAAGTGCATTTTCATGGACATGGGGGTGGAAGCATTCTAGTAAAAAACGACAGTCCTGCAGTAGAACAACTAGAAGCATTCCGTGAAAGAACAGAGGATCCATGCGCCCTTTTCGCCAACGGCTTCTACAGAGTAAATCCTCCTCCTGTAACAGGAGACGCAGAGTTCTACAGACTATGCACTTTTTACACAGTATTGAGATCATCAATAATACCTACAGCTAGGTTTGATGAAGTAGCAAAACCCTTAGATGATTTTCTAGCCGAAGAAGGATTTCTACCAAAACATGCTCCCTGCCATGATGGCCCAACGAGAACGAGATTATACTCCCTCGCTACAAGCACACTATTCTACAAAATCTCGCTTCTGCACGATCTAGAAGAAGACCAACCAGGTGATACTAATGTCATAGTCCAACTTGGTCTAGATTCTAGACAGGGAGGAGTCCAAATAGTATTTCATGAATACCGATCAGGTAACATCCCCTCTCCAAAATTGCTTTCAGTCGTAGTGGAAGATGAAATAGAACAAGCTCTTGCCGAAGCTCTGGGTGCACAACCAGTATAACCTTCCTCAAGAACCATAACTCTTCTTTATCAACAAAGCATCCTCTTCAATATTAGGACTTTCAGAAACAACTATCCCTTTCAATTTAAACTCCTTCCAAACCTTAAGCAAATCCTTCCAATTCAAATCACAATCCTTCAAATTAAGGTGTTTTCTCTCCCCTTTTTCACCATATTCAATCCCTGATAGATGGATATGCATATTATCTAGAGATTCTCTACCCAACTTCTTCTCCATCCTAGCCAACATCACCCTCCATTCCTCTTTAGAATTAAATCTTCCATTATCTCTTGCATAAATATGAGAAAAATCAACTACTGGTAAAGTTCCAACCTCCTTACACAACCGAAGTAATTCATCAAAACTTCCAAACTGAGAAGGTTTTCCAGTAGTTTCAGGACGAACCCAAACAGAAGATATGTTCTTCTTCTTCAACTCAACATTAATATCCTTCAACCGCTTCACCATTGTCTTAAAAACAACCTTAGGATCCATCTTCATATAAAATCCAGCATGATAGCAAACACTCCAACCGCCACAAAGTTGCAGAATCTCAGCTGATTTTACAATTCTATAGATAGAAGCATATTTTTTAGCAGGCTCTAAACTATTGAGATTAATGTAAAAAGGCGCGTGGCACGTCAAAGCCACATTCTCCTTCTCAGCCACTGATTTAACCTCAGGAGCCTTCTCAGCTGTTGTAAAGATCGAATGCGT
>JASMFX010000152.1 GCA_030751555.1 Candidatus Woesearchaeota archaeon
GGTTGTTAAGCAAGATATTCCCACTCCAAAAGAGGAGACTATCACCAAAGAACCCATTAAGGAGAATGACGGGCAAACATATTATGCTCAGGTGGTTCAGGAGACTAGTGAAGATAAACTTGCAGAGAAGGTAATAGCAAAGCCTGTAGCAAAGATTAATGAGTTGAGCGAAATAAAACAAACGAAACAAGAGAAGATACAATCATTAGCAAAAGAATTAGGAAGTTTAGAGAAGGATCTTGCTAAGGTAACTGAAAAGAGTCCTGTTATTCTGAAAATGGTGAAAGTCATTAAAGAAATTAAGAAAGAGAACAAAGACTTGACAGCACTGAATACTCAATTGAATAAGCTAAAAGCTGGATCTGTGGCATCTGGAGAAGCTGGGCAGACAAGTGAAGCAGCTGCAGCTGATGGCTCTGTTGATGGAGGGTCCACTGGTCTCTTAGGTGGTGTTTCAGGCATAACTGGTGCAGTGGTATTGGGTGAAGAGGGACCATCAAAGATTGGTCTAAGTGAAAACAGTGATAGTATGCAGAGTGTTATTTCCTGTGTAAAAAGTACTCGGATTCCTTCTCAGTATAGTGAACCTATTAGATTTGCTGCTAGTCGTAGCGATGTAACAGTGCCTGAAGGATTTGAGGAGATAGTCAGTCCCTTTAAAGTAAACTGTGGGGAAGATTCGACAAGAATTAGTCTAAACATTCCCGGAAAATATGATGAAGTGAGCTTGATAAAGTGTGATGGAATCAATTGTTCCACTCAAGGTGTTGAGCTTTTAGAGCAGTTAAACTGTGGTAGTAAACTTGATGAGGTAGAGAGAATAACGGATACGTTAGGAGAAAATGAATTTCCATTGAAATTGCAAGGTGTTATATCCAGGATTACTCCTCAGAAGAACGTTCTCAGATCAGGAAGAAACAAGATTCGGTTTATCAATGAGGTTACCTTAGATATTGCAGCTACAAAACCATTCTCTGATGTTCCCCACCCGGCAAATACCAAGCTCAAGATTATGAGCACACCAATGATTGTCTTTTTTAAGCAGAGTGATAAAAAACTCAATGTAGAGATAACGATGCCCTATGTATCAAGTGATTATACTTTGGAGGATAACCTGGCGTTGTATTATTTTAAAGACAATGAGTGGAACTATCTTGGTGGAGAGATTAACTATGAATTGCAGACTGTATCCTATACGGTTGAAGATTTGAATGAGCTCCTGGATGAAAAGGGAGTTCTTTTTGCGATAATGGGAACTCTTTGCACAAGTTGTTTAGAGTCTACACTTACCAAAGTCTTTGTCCCTACTGAATATACTGATAAAGCAATTCTCCTTGTGCATGGGTTTGCAAGCAGCTCAAAAACATATCAAGAAATTGTTGATGATTTTAGATTAACAGAGCAGCCTTACAAAATATATGTGTATGACTATCTGCAAAATAAAACACTTGATGAGGTTTCTTTGGAGTTGGCTATATTGCTTGAATCAAAAACTAATGAGTTCAACTCTTTGAGTATTATTGGACATAGTTTAGGAGGTTTATTGACGCAGAGGCTTTTGTATTTGGCAGATCAAGAGAATGCCAAACAGGATGGAATTTATTCTTTCTTAGACAAAGTTGAAAAGGCCTTTATAATTGGAGCTCCTAATCTAGGTAGTCCTTTTGCAAGGCAATATGACAAACTATTCAATATCTTGGCAAATAAGGCTTCTGAGTTTAGTTTATTAAAGGTTGATAGTGCGATTATAAATATTCTTGCAGATGGCATTATCACTCCAAGGGTGGATAGTGTAGAGTATTTGGTTATGGCAGGAACCGCTGATTACGAATTAAATTTGTTGCTTTTCCAGACTTCGACAAGCAAATATTTCAATGCATCGAGTGATGGTGTAGTAGGGGTAGATTCAGCTCAGCATGTGGGCGAGGGATATGTTCCTAATAAATGTGAGGATTACTATGAATTAGGTGCTACTCATACAGATCTACTCCATCATGAGGGTAGCAGACAAGTAATAGAAAAAATCATTACAAAACAAGATGCTTCTGATTTGAAGGCAGGAGAAAATAAATATGTGGAGGTAGTGTTGGATCATTGTGATGCTCAGACAAGCTATGCGCTAGTTGGTAAAACTGTACATAGACAGAAACTGGAAGATCCAACTGGATGTAGTTGTGGTAATGGTTTTTGTGGTGCAGGAGAGGATGAAACCAGCTGTCCAAGTGATTGTTTAAACATAGTTACTGCAGATAGTTTTTGCAGTGTGAAAAAGCCACTCACGTATTTGCTGCTCTTTATTATTTTGCTTATGTTGTTTATTCAGGGAATAATTTATTTTAGTAAGAAATATTTCTCTTTTATTGTTTCTCTGATTTCTTTGATTTCAATTGTTCTTTTGGTTGGCGTGCAGATTGGTGGTTTTTTCCTTTGTGATATTAAGCTTAGTCATACTGCAGATGAGATACAAGATCTTGTCTGGATTTTCTATTATGGCTTCATTTTCATGATCCTTCTTGCCAGGATTGTATACTCTATTAATCGTGTATGGCTAAGGAGAATACTCAGATTCTTTACTGTTGTTGGGGCGACTGGTTTGGTTGGCGCCTCATATTTGCTTTTGCTCGACAAAGTACCTTTTATAGTCATACCACTAATTGATAGTTTGAGTTTACTTGCTGTATACTATGCACTAAAACCAAAGTCTATAGATATTAAGCCAATTGCAAAGAAGGTTTTCAGGGTAAAGCATTGGAGATTTATTATTTGGATCATTATTGGTTTACTTATTTTAGTGTTGATTGTTTCCGTTCTTCCAGTCTTAGTCGATGGGTTACCAAGAATCCTAGAGTGGCTTCCTGCTCTAGAGTGGTTTAGATTTGACAATGCTTTGGAATATCTTAGTCATGTTGGTTTAGGGTTCTTAGTGGTTGCTATCTGTATCCTATTAAGTGAGATTAGTAGAAGATCTTTAGAGCGGTATGCCAGAAAGCATCCGATTATTAGAGAACACTTAGAACAGCCTCATCTAGAACCTAAGGAGGAGGTTGTGGCCAAGGTTGTTGCGCATCATGAGCATCCTATCAAGAAAAAAATTCACCATCATGCTTGGCACTTCACGCTTTGGTTTGTACGTCGGGCTCCCCACATCAGGATTTGGGAGAGCGTAGAACGTATACGCTTCAGGTTCAGCATTCCAAAACTTCCACATATTGGGATTATCGACAGAATATCACGTATGCGCTTTAAGTTTAGCATGCCCAAACTTCCACGTATTCGCATTGGACACCCGGCGGCACGTATGCGCTTTAGATGGGGTATACGTCTTCGAAAAATCTTTGGATTGTATACTAGCGTTAATCAGTTGGATAGAGAGATAAGGGCTAGACTAGTTCATCAAAGGGATCCTGAATTAAAGAGAATCGGTTCTAAGATTCGGAATTCAAAGCGTTTTTTCTTTCATACTAAAATTTGGCTCAAGAAAGTGTTTGGTCTTTACCACAGTGTTGAAGAGATTGATCAGGAGATTAGGAAAAGATTAAGGAGGAATAACAAGTGAGGAAAAGCCTGAAAAAGAGTAGTGTGAGGATGGTTCAGGTAGTTTCCTCAATCTTCTGTGATAGAAGATTCTCATTCTCTGAAGCATTGATATGGAATTTGAGAGGGGAGGGTTATGGATTTAATGAAATTGCACAGCTCCTCAATCGAGATGATCGAACAATCTGGACGCTTTATCACAGGGCTGAGCAGAAATCTGTCAAAGAGCAAGTAGAAAGAGTCATTTCAAGAGAAATAATAATTCCTAGCTCTGTCTTTAGAGATCGTTCACTTTCTATTATGGAAGTGTTAGTTGTTTATCTCAAAGAGGATAGGGCCTTTACCTATCGGGAGATAGGGCAGTTATTGCAAAGAAATGAACGTACAATATGGACAATTTATTCAAGAGCGGGAAAAAAGAAAGAGATAAAGAAATGAAAGATAAAGAAATGAATTACTGTTGATTCTATCGTAATAATTGACGTTCTTTTGCGATGTATTGAGATTTAGAGAGTTTTCCTTCAAGATAATTCACTTGGAGTTGTTTTAGAGGATCCTGGCCAGTGATTTTAACACATACTGTTGATTTCTTAGGTCCTTCATCAGGAAGATTCTCAACGTAGTCTGAACCAAATGCCATTACTAAGGAACCGAGTAAGATTGCAAATATAATCAACACAATGGTGGCAACTGCAGGAGACATTCCTCTTGAGTTGGGTTCTATTTGATTATCTATCATTCTGGGTATACCGCCCTAATATGCTCTCGTTGAAGGAATACCATGTATATAAAGAGTCCAATAATAATGATCTCAAAAATGCCATTCAAAAAGAATGGAGCATTAACAATCCCTGCAGCTCTTAGAATTGTAACAATGGTTTCTAAGACAAAAACTAGCACTGCAATCATCAATATCTTCCAAGGCTTTGTAAAGGTTTGTTCATGGTGAATATTGTAGTGAATGCTAAGAAGCTTTTTGAATATCACTAGAACTAAAAGTACCAAAACCAGATTGTAATATGGTGCAATAATGCTTAAAGCTTCACTGAGTGCCATCTTGTGTTTTTACTATTATAATTTCTAATAAGAGTGCGTAGATTAACAAGCCCAATATGGCTGTAGGGATAATGTGTGTTAGGAAAGGATGTTGGTAGATGGAGAAGAACTTTAGAGCTCCAAGAATTTCTTCAATAACGAAGAATACAAGCATGACCATCAGTATTTTCCATGGTTTGAGCCGATCTTTACCTTTCATTAATTTGAATGTGTGAATTGCAAAGACCAAAGCTACTAATGATAAGAATACTACTGCTACTGCAAGGGCGCCTGCGATAACTTCTGCCATAGTTGTAAATGTGAAAAGCTTGTATATAAATTTATGCTTTCACTTTGAAATCAACACAGACACGGTATTTGCCAGGAGAATATTGTCCACATTTAACTAATCGAAGAATCTTACAGGAAATTTTTGCTTTTTTGCAGCTTTCCAAAACTTTTTCCTTGGACAATTTAAAATCAGATTCATGTTGGAAGTCATAAAAATGGATAATAGTAGATTTTTTTGCGGCTTTGTATGCCGTAGATAAGAAGTTTTCAGCGCCTTTAGGCAATGGCATGAGTATTCGATCAAATTTGGTTTTTAGTGGTTGAACGAGCTTGGAGGCATCTCCAAGAAGGCATTGAGTATTAGTTGCTTTGTTTAGGATTTGGTTTTCCAAGGCATACTTATGGGCAGTAGGATTAAGTTCAATGCCGATTATTGACTTTGCTTTTGTGTTCTTGGCTAGACCAAATGTGTAAGGGCCTGTTCCTGAGAACATGACAAGAATATTTTCATCTTTTTTTACTTGTTTTGCTATACGCATGCGTTCATATGAGAGTCTTGGAGAAAAATAGCATTGTTCGGTATGGAGCTTTAGGAGAATGTTGTTTTCCTTATGGATGGTTTCTTTTCTTTTTTCTCCATAGATAATCTTTAATCTCTGCTTTCTGAATTTTCCATAATGATTTCCTATTTTTTTGCAGACTACTTTGATATGAGGATGTGTTTTGCAAAGTTGGGTTGCTATTGTTTTTTCCTTTTTTTGCAATTCATTTGGTATGTCAAGGATTGCAATATCACCAATAAGATCATAAGAGCGATGGAGTATTTTGAGCTCTGCATTATTCAATATTCCTTTCAAGGAATCTTTTAAAGATCCTTGATTCATAATACCACCAGAAATACTCCTGCAACCATAATTAACGAAGCAATGGTTCTTGGTAAGAGATTGTGATCATGGAACAGTTTGCCTCCAATAACAGTTGAGAATAATGTGTTAGTTTTTAGCACAGGGTATACTAGACTTACTTGGAATAGTGAAATGGCCTTAAAGTAGAGTAATCGAACAACAAAAAAGATTAAAGAGGTTAACAAAATCCATTTGCCCGCGTTTTTAATTCCATGGCTAATGCCGTGGAAGCCATCATGAAAAATGTGGATTAGTATCAGGAAATTGATAAAAATAAATAGGGCAAAGAAAAAAATAAAGGTATATATATCTACTGTTCCTACTATGTATTTTTCAACAACAACCCCCACAGCAATTAATACCATAGCGATAAATATGTACATTGTGTGCTTGTGGGAGATAAGTTTTCTTAGAGGTTCTATTATATGGATCGAGAGGCTGTGAGTTTCTAGGTAATAGGCCCCAAAAACAATGAGGAAGATTCCTACACTGTTTAAAGCGCTTATTTTTTCTTTTAAGAAGACAAAGGATAGTATGAGGGCAATTGCTGGACCGAATGCAAGCAGGGGAGAAGCTATTGAGACCTCAAGATGGCGGATTCCTTTTGCTTCAAAGAGTAATGCTAATGTTATCAAGGTTGCTGCGATATAGATCAAGATGAATTGTGTTATGCTTAAATGAAAGTTAACTCTTGGGAGGAGGATCAGAGTCCAAAGAAATGAGAAGAATGCATAGACTGTGCAGTACTCCATTGCATGCTCCTTAAGAAGAGCTTCCTTAATTACGACAATCCCTACACCTGATAGTAAGGCTGCGGTTAGTGAGAGTAGTAGCCATAGCATATTAAAAGTCCTCTAAGCTTGTTTGTTGTTTTACTTCTTTTTGTTTTAAAAGCTTTGCTAAAGAAGCAGTTACACGTTCTTCAGAAAAGTCGTGGGTATTACAAAGCAAATCTTCTACTTTCTCAGTATTTATCTCTTTCCATTCCAGATTATAGCTATCTGTGCAAGGCATATTTTTGATAAGCTTGAATATTTTTTCCCAAGAATGTTCTTGGGTGTCAGCCCATTTTACTGCTTTAAACAATCCTGCAAAATCTTTTTTATGTTCTTTCAGGAGCTTTAATGCATTTTTTGGGCCTATTCCTTTAACACCCCCTTTGTTATAGTCTGTACCTACAAGAAGTGCTAATACAATAAGCTGATCCTGGTCAAGACTTAGGTTATTGAGGACTTGTGATAATTCAATAATCTCTGGTTTTACTGTTTCAAAGCTCAGCTTGTTCATTCTTTTTTTCTTCCCTGCTATTGAGAGATTTCTTACTAGGTTGGAAGCTCCATGGAGAAGAGAATCATAATCTTGGGAAACACATGCATATGCATCTCCTTTTTTTACTATGTACGCAGCTTGCGCTTCTCCTTCAGAGGGGGCTTGAATAATTGGGAGTCCTAGAGCCTCAATTAATGCTTTTGCCTCTTCAATGACCTCTGAAGTTAGGGTAACTGTTCTTCCTGCGTATTTACGCATAGATTCTATATCCTTCTCAGCAACTGCTATTTTGTATCTCTTGTCAGCTTCTGCTTTGAGTGCTTTTCTTCTCTCCCGTTCCTCACGCTTTAAAGCAGGTGGTTCTCCATCAAAAACAAACGCAAGTTTAAGGTTTTTTTCCATTAATTTAGTTGTTCTAGCAAATAGCCCTACCAGATGGGAGGTGATCTTTCCTTTATTATCCTGTAAGGGGGTTCCATCTCTCGAGCGGATTGTAGTGAGAAATTGGTAGAGAAGATTAAATGTATCAATAACTAAGATTTTGTTTTGAAGAGAATCTATCAAGATCTCCTTTGGTTCAATTAAATCTTTTATTGCTAGTCCCATTGTCTGTACTTTTTGTGTATGGTTTTTATTTATTACGATCTACACTTGGATTATCTTCACTTGATGAAATTCTGTGTCTGCAGACAACTGTGCTTTTTTGCTTAGCTTTCCGGTAGTAAGAAGCAATGCTGGAAGTTTTTTTAATTGGGATTTTCCGTAGGTAGAGGATAAGTCGCCCTCGTTAAGAAATTTCTTATTCTTTGCCTTGCAGTAATATTTTATTCCACCTAGTGCTGAAGGAATTTCAACTATAAAATCACTCTCACTGTTTTTTCTTACCAAGTTGTGCTCTACTACGCGAATATTATTCTTTGAAAAGTATTTGAGCATTTGCTCTACAAACGTGTCTTGAGGACTCTGGAATGGATGGGTCTTAGGGGGTGAGTGTTTTTTTATCTCCTTTTTCTGAGAAATTTTCTCCAAAGGTGTTTTCTGTGACTTTTGTTTTGGTGGGGAAGAGGGTGTGGTCTTGGGAGTGGAGGGTGTTTTTTTAGTTGACTTCATTCCAAGTTTGTTTTTAATAATTCTTGTGGCTTCATCATTTGGCAAGAGATACCATTTCCAAAATAAGGAAGTTTCTTGATTGGATGTAACCTCTAATGGCTTTGCAAAATCTTTGATCTGACGAAGGGCTTGTCTCATAACGGGTTCTAGCTTAGTGTCAAGCAGAATTTTTTGCTGCTTTAGTTTTTCGTAAGCAACCTTTTGCTTGTCATTGAGATATTTAAGATAGCTTTGAAGTTTAATTTCCTGGCCAGGGGTGTAGTATAGTGGGGTTCCTCCCACTTTTATTGAAGAAACCTTCACAGATCCTTTAGCGCTGAGTTCTGAAAGCATTGCACTTGCCATGAGAATATTTGTGCCAATTTCTTTTGCAGCCTGGATAGGTATGATTGGCCCTCGTATTTTTATAAACTCAAGAATGCTAGTTAGATTATCCATAGAAACAATGAAGATGATTTAATTTAAATATTTATTGTATAAAAGCTCTAATTTGAGGGGTGTTTATGGACGTAGCCATCGCACTTCCCAATAGGAAACCTCTCCTTCATCATCAACTACACCAATAAGCAGGCGTTTTTTAGTTGAATGTGCTACTCTGTTTTTAGCTGCGAACTCGTGCCAAGTGCTGGTACTACTTTCATGGACTGGGTAGAGGATCCATCTTGCATGATCCTCACCTGGTTTGATACCCCTATCATAGACGCGAAACTCTGCACCAAACTTTAGCGCTGTTTTTACTATATAGCCTCGATTTCGCATATCTCTGAAAACACAGAATTTTATCCAAAAGTTCTTTTGCTGTGCTTTTGCCTTTTTGAGGAGAGTTTCATTAGGAATCTCCTTATTGCGTTGGTTGAACACTACGAGTTTTCCTTTCTCAGAGAGATATACTCCTTCAAGGAGGGATAATTCTATCTGTTTCTTGACCATTGCTCCGAAAGCCCCTTGATTAAACAGTTCTCGAGCCTCATCAGAGTCTTCTGTGATGATTTTATTTTCCGACAATAGTGCTTTTATTTTTTCAGTTGCCATTATTATCATGCTTTCAACTGTGTATAAAAATGCTTTGATTCTAGGTTTTATATTTCTATATGGAAAGTAAATAAGTTGGATCTGAGATTCTTTGAAAAGATTTATAAATTTAACATGCTGACCTATAGAATTATGAAAACTATATTAGTAGATGCGATGGGCTGCTTTGTGATAAAGGGCGAGGGGATTTTTGAATCTATGCATACCTTGCTGTAGGAGTATCCTAACACCAAGATAATCTTATCAGGGGCAGATGATGATGCAATTGCTGAGCATGGCCTTGATTCTATGCCTTATGAATTTTTTACCTTAAGACATGATCCTGAGAAGACTGATCCTGTGTATTTTGAAAGAATGCTCAATCAGTTTAATTTAACAGTGAAGGATGTTGTGTACTTTGAACATAGT
>JASMFX010000153.1 GCA_030751555.1 Candidatus Woesearchaeota archaeon
TATGGGTGCATTAGCTGAAAAAACAATAGAAGAAAACAAACCAGCTCTAGATATCGTAAGATACACTGTTCCTGGCATAAAAGACCTTGCTGTAGCTTCAAAAAAGCTCCTTGAAGAGGATAATTGCAGCATTGTTATTGCTCTGGGCTATGTTGGAAAACAACCATTAGATAATCAGTGCGCTCATGAAGCAAATATGGGATTAATTAATGCTGAGCTAGCAGCAAATAAGCACATTCTCAAGGTTTTTGTCCACGAAGAAGAAAAAGAAGATCCTGAAGAGTTCAAAACATTGATAGAAGATAGAACAAGTAAGCATACATTGAACGCACTAAAGATGTTAGAGGGCAAAACCGCCCTCACCAATGAAGCTGGCCAAGGAAAAAGGCAAGGATCTGATGATGCTGGTTCACTTTGATTCTGAAAAATGTACAAAAATCTATTAACACAACCAAGATTGCATGATCCTAAGAATTTTGTCTATCTAGCTAGAGCTTTAAGCCAGGTAAGCCCTCTGGATGTAGAAAGAGCTATTAGAGAGATAAAAGATCCTCTTGGCTATGCTAAAGCCTCGCTCATAGGAAGAATGGAAAAAGAAGGAGCCTTATTTAATTTTAGTAAAGAGGTTGAAATTGATCAAGCTGGAAGTTATGGAAGCTTTGGAGTTCTTGTAGAGCTTGCAAGAGAGGACCTAATAAAAATAGCTTGGCATTCCTGCCTCTGCAGCCCCACAAGGGATAGAGCTTTTAGAGAATTTACATCACAATTCGCTGGGATTATTGAAACCCCCTTCCAGCTACTCACAAATGCAATAGGCCATTCAGGTATTGACTACAACGAATTCATTTTTCAAGGTGATCCAGAAAATAGGATTGTGGGAGTGTTTCATGAAGGATATGATGTATTTCGCAAGGGCCATCTGGAAACAGATTTAGAAGCTGCAGTCGAGATTAAAAATACGATAGCAGATATTCTAGGGGAAGAACTACCTATTATTGGAACAGGTTTCACACGTAAAAACCTAAGCAGAATGGAAATGAAAAAAAGAGCAAGACTCCAAGAACAAGCTATTGAAGAATTCTACGAAGCCTATGAATCTGGTAGGTTTACCCAAGACGTAGCGTAAACTTTATATATCCTCCTTCTCAAGATTAGGTTAGAGTGGTAAAGAAACCTCTAATAAACGTAAATATCTCAGATAAAGCAGTGTTTACACTATTTGTGATTCTAGCTTTGTTGTTAGGAGGATTATTAGTAGTTGCATCTAATCATCAAACGCAAAGCCATACGTTGTCTGAGATCACTGGGTTAGATTCAATAAGTGTCCCGGGTAGTTTAGTTGTCGATGGTAAAATGAGGGTTAGGACATTAGATGGAAAAGATTCAGTAGGCACAGGGGTCGGAACACTCTTTCTTCAATTTGATACAGGTCATAATGTCCAGATTGGAGGTCCAAACCATAATTCATGGCTCATGGTTAAAGGTTCAACACACATATTTGGAGATTTAATTGTAGAAGGCAATATAGAGGCTTCTACAGACTGGACTGACCTTCCGCTAGCTTCTGGATACACACCCTGGGCTGGCAACTACCAATTTCCTCAGTATCGAAAAATTGGAGATATTGTCTACTTAAGAGGTTTGGCAAGAACACCTGGTAATCAGATTCCTAGTGATGGAACTACTGTTGCTACCCTGCCTGCAGGATTTAGACCAATATCCCAACTCATATTTTCTCAAAATAGTAATACAGGAGAGACAAGAATGGATGTAGCGGCAAACGGAAATATTCACATATCCTTTGCAGATGTCCACTATGTCTCCTTTGATGGAATCTTGTTTTCAACAACATAAAGCTTATGCGTAACATTTAAATATCCTCATTCTCAAAATAAGCTTAGAGTGGTAAAGAGACCTCTAATAAACATACATATCTCAGATAAAGCAGTTTTTACACTATTTGCAATAGTTGTGGTTCTGGACAGTACAATGGTCACTTTGTTGATTGGGGCCCAAGATGCAGCTACGTTTGCGTAAAAGCCAAATTTAGAAACATTTTTAACCCCCCTTATATTCTCCTTTCTCATGTATAAAATCGCAATCATAACAGCAGAATACAATCCAGACCTAACAAAGCCCATGTTAGAGGCTTCAAGAACTGAATTGGAATCATTAGAAGCAGAAGTGAGAAGAATAGCTTGGGTTCCTGGAGTTTTAGATATGCCATTAATAGTTAAAAAACTCCTAAAAAGAGAGGATATTGATGGAGCAGTTGTATTAGGTGCTGTTATTAGGGGAGACTCTGATCATGATCAGATTGTAGCAAACAACGCAGTGTCAAAGCTAAAGGACGTTGAACTGCTAATTGAAAAACCTATTGGCTTTGGGATTATCGGCCCGGGCATAACCAAAGCACTAGCTCAAGAAAGAATTGAATCCTATGCAAAGCATGCTGCTCAAACAGTTATTAAACAGTTAAAAAATGTTGAAAGTGTGAAGTGTTAAAAACACTAGTTATCACCTAATCAAAAATGACTCCTGACCAAAAGTTTATGGAGAGAGCACTTGAACTAGCAGCTAAAGCAAATCCATCTCCCAACCCAAAAGTGGGCTGCGTTATTGTAAAAAACAATAAAATAATCGCAGAAGCATTCCATCAAAAAGCAGGAGAAGACCATGCAGAGATTGCAGCCATAAAAAACGCAAAAGAACCAATAGAAGGATCCTCATTCTACATCAGCTTAGAGCCTTGCTTTACTGAAGGAAAAACACCACCTTGTGTTGATCGCTTGATTAAGGAGAAGGTTAAAGAAGTTTTCATAGCAACAAAAGATCCAAATCCAGCCACTCATGGAAAAAGCATAAAAAAACTTGAGCAAGCAGGTATAAAAACAGAAACAGGAATTCTAGAAAAACAAGCCAAAGAATTAAACAAACATTTTTTCAAGGTCATGCAGACAGGCTTGCCCTATATCTACATAAAAACCGCTTCTACATTGGATGGTAAAATAGCAACAACAGAATACCACAGCAAGTGGATAACAAGTGATAAAGCAAGATACCACATGCATGGATTGAGAGCAGAAGTAGATGCAATCCTAGTGGGAACAAACACTATTTTACAGGATAATCCCTATCTTTCTGCTCGTCGTGAAAAAACAACATTTCCAACAAGAATCCTTATTGACAGAAAGGAAAAATTAAAATATGATCTAAACGTTTTCAATCAACCAGGAGATGTTGTTATTATTACAACAAAAAAAGATTACCAAAGACAGAATAGCAAGGTAAAGGTTATTGTCTGCAGGGAAAAAGATAATCTAGTTGATCTGAAAGATGCGTTTTTTCAACTTGCAAAAGTAGGAATCAACAGCGTTATGGTTGAAGGAGGTGCTTTAGTATTTGCAAATCTGATAAAAGAGCATATTATTGACGAGTTTCACTTTTACATTTCCCCAAAGCTGTTAGGAGAAGGAATAACCTTTTACGAAGACGAGATAAAGCGAAAAATCGATCAAGCCTTAAAGCTAAAGTTTACAGAGACAATAATGGTTGGAGATGATGTTTTAATTAAAGGAAGGTATGCCGATGCTCAAAAGTAAGAAAGCTATTATCTTTGATTTTGACGATACCCTTGTCGAATATAAGCCAATCTATCTTAAAACGCATCTAGAAGCTGCCAAAGAATTAAATCTTAGAATCCCTACAGAAAAAGAATTATTAGATCTTGCAGGTCTTCCATGGAAAAGAGTGCTATCAAAACTCTGGCCAGGAATTAACCAAGAGGCATTCCAGGAAATATGCCACAGAATTGCATCCACTATGGAAAGAAAAGCAATCCCTGGATCTAAAGAATTTGTCAATTATCTTCTCACAACTCCACGCAGACTCTACATCCTCTCCTCTCGATACAGAGAGAGCATCCTCATGGTCATGAAAAAAGCCCAGTTTCCAACTCAACCATTTACCCAAATCATTGGCTCAGATATTAATCACCACCATAAGCCAGATCCAAAGGTTTTCAATATCCTACTTAAAGAGTATGACAAAGAAGACCTTGTATACATTGGAGACAGCTTGGCAGAATTACAAGCTGCAAAGAATGCAGGCATTACATTCATTGGCCTACTAGCAGGAAATTCCAATAGAGAAGCCTTTGAAAAGTTTGGCGCTGAGAAAGTTGTTGATAATTTTGAACAGTTAAAGAATTTGCTCTAGATTAACATAAAGGGGGAGGACAGTCAGAAAAACAGCAGTCATACCCTCTCCGAAAAACATCGTTGGTAGGGGCGGGACACTCGATACAAGGTAGTATGTTGGGTGGTCATAAGCTCATCCCTACTAAAGTTCACAATGAAAAAAAGCATAAAAGAAAGTAATTTAGTAATCCTAAAGAATTCTAGTATCCATCACAAAGGAATCTTTGCAAAAAAAGCAATCCAAGCAGAAACAAAAGTCCTGCAATACATTGGAGAAAAGATATCAAAACAAGAAGGCACGAAAAGAGCAATAGCTGCAATTGAAAAGGAAAGCGAATCTAAAGGGGGTGTCTACATCTTTGAATTGAATGATAAACATGATATTGATGGCGATGTGCCATACAACCTTGCAAAATACATTAACCACTCTTGCACACCAAATTGTAAGATTCTAAAAGAAAAAGGACAGATCTGGA
>JASMFX010000154.1 GCA_030751555.1 Candidatus Woesearchaeota archaeon
ACTAACCACTGTTAGAATTTCCAACATGGGAGAGAAAGATGAAGAGGGAGTTAGAGTAAGAGTTGCTGTTCCAGAATTAGGAATTTCAGCTTCTGATTATATTGATGAAGTTGAGAAAGAAGGTTCAGGTAATGATGATGAAGTAACTTCAGAAGAACTCTATATGAGAGTTCCTGACTGTGCAAAACCTGGAACTTATGATGTTGTTATCGAAGTAACTTATGATGAGGGTTTCGAGACAGAGACTAGGAGAACTGTTGTTGAGATTTTGCCTGATGAAGCATGTTCGGCAAGACCTGGAAGCGGATCTACAAGCTCTGGTGAAGAATCAACACCACAGACTATCATAAATGTAGGAGCAGTTGCTCAAGATGTATCTGTTGGCGTTGGTGGTGCAACCTATCCAATAACACTAACAAACGGTGGAAGTTCAAGCAGAACCTACAGTGTAAATGCTGTTGGTGCGGCTGATTGGGCTGCTACTACAATCACACCTACCAATACATTGGTTCTAGGTAAGGGTGAGACAGAGACTGTTTATGTTTATGTGTCTGCTACTAAAGGTACTCCAGCAGGACAGAGAATGTTCTCAGTATCTGTGAGCTCAGGAGACAAAGTGCTTAAGCAGATACCATTAACAGCTAATGTTGTTAAAGGACAAGGCTACACAGGCGGTGTCAAAAGAGCTCTGGAGATTGGTTTAGTGATCCTGGTTGTTTTACTTGTTATCCTCGGTTTAATCATAGGATTCAACAAGTTAAAGGGTTCTGAACAGGATGGTTCTGACGAGAGCCAAACCTATTATTAACTTTTTTTCCTTTTTCTTATTGTATACATTCTTCGACTGGGTTGACACTAGTGAACATTGGTGAACATATGATATTAAAAAAAGCGATTTGGTTGATCATTATTCTGTCTCTCATGATTGGTGTTAATGCACAGACAGAGGATTTTCTAGCTTTTGTTGAGCGAACAACTGTTCCGCTTTGTGAATGTACTGTTTCTGAAGATATTCTTACTGTACAAAATCAAAATGTTGGGAGTAGTTCACAGACGTTTGTTATTGAGGGAGATCTTGTTAGTGAGAGTACTGAGACTGTTATTTCTCCTAGTACTTATACTGTTACTACAAGTGGACAGGCGGGTTTATGGGTTAGCACAGCACCTCAGCTTTTTACTCTACAGCAGGGAGAGTCTCAGGCTATCCAGAGGGTTATTAGTGCTCCTTGTAATGCAATAGGTTCCTATGATCTCATTACTAGTATTACAACAAGTCAAGGGGTGCGTAAAGATATCCCACAAACTATCCAGATACAAGAATGTAGCAATGCTGGATATCAGCCTTTAATTGTGGAACATAAGGGATGTCCTTGTTCACCAACAGTTTTCTCATTCTCATTGAGAAATTCTGCCCCTTTTACTGAACAATACGATGTCAGTATTGACCACAGTCTTGCTGCATACATTAGTGTGGGTGAAAATCCTATAACTCTTGCCCCTCAGGAGTCAAAGATCATTAATCTCTATCTCAATGCTCCTTGTGATGTTTATGGTGAATATGAGATTCCTATGATTTTGACCTCTTTGAACACTGGAGAAGTGATTCAAACAGGATTTAGAGCTGAATATAATCGAGGGTGCTATGATTATGAGGTACAATTAGGCAAGGCTATACCACCAAGCACTGCAGATACAACATTTGAAGCCTTTGCTGGAACATATGAACTCTGTGAGAAAGAGCAGGCTATTGTTCCACTTTTGCTAAAACACACTTCCAATATTACTAATAATTATTATATTGACTTAGAAGGTGCTTCTTGGATTGGAATTGATACAGAGAGCACTGTTTTGCAGCCAAACCAACAGACTGTTCTTCGTATGTTGCTCAGTCCTCCTGAAGGCTTAAGCGGAGAATGGGAGTTTCCTATTGAGATTACAACCCAGTTGGGAGATCTAAAAAAATTAGGAGTTTTATCTGTGTCTGTGGAGAGCTGTTTCTTACCAACTCTGGATGATAATCAAGCTGCAATAAACTATTCAGGGTTATTAAGCTCATTTACTGTGCGCAACAAAGGCACACGAGCTGCTGTCTATAATATAACTGTTGAGGGAGAGAGATGGATAAGTGTTCCTCAACCGATTCTTGAACTTGAACCAGAAGGGAAGGGCAAGTTAGCTGTACAAACTGTTCCGCTAGAAGACACAGAGGAAGGTAGTTATGAAGCAAAGCTTCAATTTCTAGCTGAGAATGGAGCGGTTTATGAAAGGAGTGTTTTCTTTGATCTAAAGGCTAAAACGCTCAGCGATATGGATATTCTTCTACGAGTTGGTATTGTTCTTATTTGGTTTATTGTGTTGTTTTTTATTTTACGTCCAGCAAAAAAAGTACGAAGAGTTGTTAAGAAAAAAAGAAAGCCTCGCAAGGCATTTGCATGGAAGCCTTGGTTAGGGTATGGTTTGATACTCTTACTTGCAATTCTTCTTTTTGGAGGCCTTTTTGCGTTTAAAGAGAAGATCTTACCATTGCTTGGGGCTGAGGGTGAACTTGAGCCTGCTAAACCTATTGTGCTTGGCGTAGAACAAGGAGTTGAGCCGACTAGTGACCTTGGTTTTATGGATAGCATAGCCTCACTTTTTGAACCTATCAGTTCAAAGATTCCTTACTTTTGGTACATTGTTATTGGACTTTTAGTTGTTATTATATTTATTGTTATTTCTGAAATAAAACGGAGAAAGAAGAAAGATGTTCTATCAGAGACAAAGGAAGAACCTGTTGAGGCGGATATGCTTCCAAAACCTGTTAAGCAACCTGAGCCAGAACCTGTTCAAAAAATAGAATCAAAAAAAGAAGTTCCTAAGGTGGCTGATTTCCCTGAATCTTCTGAGGGGATAAAAAACTGGAAAATCTATCTATTGGTTATTGGAATCCTTATTATTATTGCAGCTGGGTTTCTTTTTTGGCCTACTATCTCAAAGTTTATTCCTGTCAAAAATGAGTCTGTAGCTGCACCTGTTGTTGAAAAAGTGGCTGAACCTGTTGTGAGAGAGGCTGTAAACTATTGGCAGTATGCTCTGTATGGAGTTATTGCATTGGCTGTTATCATTTTTATCTTAGAGATGATCAGACGAAGAAAGAAAAAGCCAATAGATTATGATATTCAGGAAGTTGTTCCAGAAGAGGAAAAACCAAAAGAAGTCAAAAAGGAAAAAAAGAAAGAGCTAAAGAAAGAGGCAAAAAAACAAGCAAAGAAAACTGCAAAGAAAGAGGAAGATTCAGATGGGTCCAGCAGATGGAAAGTTATTCTTGTGCCTCTCATTATACTTATTATTCTCATTGGAGGGATTCTTGCTTACAGAACCTATGTCACTAATGCAGCTGTTCAAACTGAGCACGAAAAAGAACATGAAGAGACTGCAAAAGAACAGGTAAAGGAACCAGTAAAAGAGGAGAAGATAGAAAAAGAAGCTCCTGAAGTTGAATGTACTGTTAGCTGGGATCAAGACACTAGTTTTTCACTTAACCTTGCAGACGCATTCCAGGATCCTGATCTGGATTTGCTTTTATTTAGTTCTACAACACCAGAAAGTATTGATGTAAACATAGCAGGAGGTAGTGCGGTCCTTACGCCTTCAGAGGGATTTGCAGGGAATCGCTTTATTGTTTTCACTGCGCAGGATGGTAAAGGGGGTAAGGCTTCTAGTGGCATTATCACTTTGTGCGTGAATAAAGTATCATGGCCTGGGTTCTCAAAATTTAATACAAATCTAGGAAAAAGCATTAAGTCATACAATGATCGTATTCTCTCTTTTATGAATAGTTATGTATGGTATATTGTATCTGGGATTGTTATTTTGGTGGTGCTTATACTGCTTATCAATTACAGAAAATCTATTCTCAGTTTTTTGGAAGAAGAAGAAAAACCAGTTAAGCGGAAGAAAAAGTCAAAATAATATTCTTATAAATTCAAACAAGATTCCTAGAGTGAAGACTATTAGGATTGCAATCTCTATTATTTTGTTATCTGGTATTTTGTATTCTGGTTTTCGGTTATGATGGGCTTTTGCTTTCCAGACCATTGGTATAATAATAAACCCAACTAATCCTCCTGCAATGATTCCTGTTATGTCTAGAATCTTGAAAAAAGCATTTGTAATGCCAGATAGGAGGATGAGGATTGCTACAGCTAGAGGGATGAAGCAGGCTATTCTAAATGCGTTTTTTTCAGATATTTTAAAATCAAAAACATAGGATTCTTTTAATGCAGTTCCAATTGCAATAAATGATGTAGACATTGTTAGAAGGCCAAAAATAATGCCAATGATGAGGATAGGTGTGCCAAGTATGTCTCCAAGACCTATTATTGCTCCGTCTGTTACTGCTTCACCTGATATGCCAATAACAATGAGTGCAAAGAGGATGTAGACTACAGTTACAATACAGGCTCCTGTCATGATTGATTTTTTCATTAGGTGCTTATGGTTTTGGAGTTCCTCTCGTATCTCAGGAATTGCTCCAGTGCCAAGAAAGGAAAACATGACAACTCCAAAGGGGATGAATAGTTTACCCAAAGAAAATCCTGTTAGGTTGGAAGGGTTAATGTGTTTCATGCCTACAAAGCCAAGAATTACTACAATCACAAGGATGATTGAGACCATATAGACCTCTGCATTTTCTACTGCTTTCAAACCTCTATGAGTTAAATATGCGAGTGGTATGAAGAATAATAAGGCATAGAGGAGTAGATTTCCTCCAAAGCTTGGCTGGAGCAGTGCAGCTAAAAATTCCCCTCCTTTGACAATATAAGCAATAATCGAACCTGACATGCCAAAGATCAGTGAGAATGACATAAGGAGCTTACCTTTATTTCCAAGATAGATTTTGGCGTAGCCTGGGAGTTGGTGATGGCCTTTTGTACTTAATGCAATCTCTCCCATATACATATTGAGTATTGCGAAGATAATTCCAATGAGGATAATGTCAATCAGGCCTGTTAGAAAGCCAGCTTTGGCAACAACAAAAGGAATGCCAAGAATTCCAGCACCAATAACAAAACCAACATAGGTAGCTACTGCCTGGATGTAGGGTTTTTCCATAAGGCTGTTCTTTAATAAATGAGTTTTTAAAGGTTTGTGATTATTTTTGACATTATTCAACCTAAGAATGAAAAGCACTTATCTAGATTTGTTAATTTAAAAAAATAAAGTGGGGACACTGAGATTTGAA
>JASMFX010000155.1 GCA_030751555.1 Candidatus Woesearchaeota archaeon
ATTCTAAAAAAAAGAAAATTAAGGTTGTTAGAGTTAAGAAGAAATCAACATGATTTAACTGGTTAAGTCCACTCTGATGAGGTTGCAAGTTTCGGCCGCTACATTTCTCTCCTTAGCTTTTTCTTCTACTGGTTTGCTCCACACATTGAACAACCTGATTTTTCTTGTCTCCCCTTACCAGGGTACGGGGAGACAAGAAAAATTCAAGTTATAGGCCAGCACCGAAAAGGAAAAAAAGAGCCAAAAGCTTAATTTAATCTCACTATTGTGGAGGCGCCTGGACTTACACAACAAAGTTGAATATGCCAATCCAAGCAAAGATTTATAAATAATTCTTGAGATTCATACCTTATGAGAGACCAATTTGATCGATTTAGAGATTACCTAGCTGGACATAGAAGGATCTCTCTAAGAGGGATAGTAGACAAAGTAAGAGATCAGGAAAGAAAAGCATTTGCAAGAAGGCTCTATGAAACAGAGCTCCTGCATCGTCCAGATTTTACCCCTCCACAGAGTATTTGGCGTCAGGCAGGCCAAGTAGCGTATAGCGTTAGCATGACCTCTTTCATCCTGGCAAGCATTATTGCAGTAGGAGCAGCTGTTAATCAAAAATATAGTCAAAATCCTAGCCTCCAAAAAGCTCTAGGTGATGTTGTTGCATCTCTATCTTCTGATGATAATGGTCAATCTGATCCCCCTCATAAAAGAATAGTAAAATCAGATCCTGCAAGAGAGAGACCAGATGAGATAGAAATTGTTGAAATAGCTAGCCCATATGATCAAGGACAAATATTAATCGATGGTAAAAACAATCTTTTAGTCTACTGGAATGGTAGAATTCGTCCATTTCGACAAGTAACTCCAAACAAAGGAGAAGGATTCTATGCTTTATTCAGAAGATTTGGGACTGGAGGAGACACCTATGGGGAGGATGATCAAGAACTGCTATCTTATATCAGAGCAGCAAATGGGATCGAAGTGAACCCAAGAAACAGACCAGATACAATAGAAAAAGAAAAGGTTTATGTTATTGATGGCAGAGATAGGAGTTTTGTACCAGATTTTGATAATCTAAAACCTGTTATTAGCTTGAGCAAAAATATGAGACCTAATTCTTCCTAAACAAAGTCCTAAAGAACTTCTTAACACTAAAGACAACTCCTCCAGTTATAGCAGAGAAACTATCAGCATCGCCTGTTACAATAACTGTTCCTTGCATATAATTAAGCATTGCATCAATGTAGACATACTCCCCGGGAACATTAAAAATACTAGAATCAGAACCATCTGGATTAATCCGAGGACTGATATATGATCGATCCTGTGTTAAGATCTTGTGCACCCTATTGTCCTTATTGATCCAAACAACCATTGTGCCTGGCTCAACAGTAACAACCTCTGGCACAAATCTATTATGTAGGATTTGAACAACAACCCTTTGAGGCAATGATTCTGGTTCCTCCACCACATCAGTAACTAATTCCTTAACATCATCTGGAACTACATCCAATGGATTTGCTTCAGAAGCCTCTGCCACACCATCTTCATCAGATATCTCTCTAGACACCTGACTATCTAAAATAGGAGATGGTTCTTCAACAGTTGGTTCAAGAAACTTATCTCTTGAGGTAACAGGATTCTTAACAACCACAGCTACAATAAGAATAGCTACTAAAATAAGTAAGAACGTTCGCACCTCTTTTTTCATGCTACAGATACGACAAATACTAGTATATAAGGTTTTCTGTGGTCCGATATATAGTATAAAATTAACATTTTACATTAACGTTTATATACCAAAACATTCCAAAAAGCCTTTATGCAACACCATAAAAAAGAGATCAAGAAAATAGAAGGTGGATTCTGGAAATTTGTTATGAAAAACCTGATCTCTATAGGAATTGGTTTATTGGTATTCTATATAGTACTAAAAGGGATAGGAATCCACGAAATAAGACTAGCCATCAAGAGCATTCCAGGCATCTATTTTGTCATTGTATTCCTTCTCTATGGCGTAATTTATTCATTACATATACTGAAGTGGAAAACGATTATACATACTGTCAAAGATGTAGATTTTATCCAACTCGTACCAATATACTTTGCAGGAGGGATGTTCAATCAGCTTACACCAGGAGCAACCTGCGGAGGCCAGCCTTATAGAGCATATCATCTCTCAAAAATTAATAAAAAAAGCTTTGCTCAGAATCTTTCCACATCCATTTTTGAATTTTGTACAAATGCAGTTTTCCACAGCATTGTCCTGCTCTCTTCGCTTGTCTACCTTATATCCATCAAAGTCCCTTCCCATATGATTGCACTTCTAGTAATTTCAGTAGTTCTAGTGATTGCTTTTCTACTTTTCATAGCATTAGGATTTGTAAAGATTGATGTGAAAATTAAATTCGCAAATAAGATCTTTCCACATTTATATCATGTGCATATCTTCAACAAGCTAAAGAAAAATTTCAAAAACTATAATACCATGAAATCCTTTTTTGTAGGAGAGGTAAAAATATTTTATAGAGAGATGGATCATTATCTAAAAAATACAAGACTCCTCATAAAAGCGTTCCTCTATGATATCCTTATCTGGACAGTTTACGCACTACAATTAATGATCCTGTTTCTTGCTGTAGATGTCAATATAGGATTCATACCTGTGATTATTGTCCTCAGCGTAAGTCAATTAGCAAATTTTATCATGTTTACCCCTGGAGGTGTTGGTATTGTAGAAGCAGTTATGATTGGAACCTTTGGGCTCTTTGGAATCCCTCTGGCAATATCTGCTGTGGTACCCACGATTAATAGACTATTTCTCTATATCTATGAATTTGTTTTCGGCTATCTAAGCTTTCTTTACCTAAGGAATATCAAGAGATAATACAGATAATAGAGATAACTCAGATAAAATTAACCACTAACAAATACCTCACTTACATGATCTTGTTTTCTTACTTGGACAACATGATCCACAAAACTTTCAATTTTTTTCTCATGACTTACTATGATAATCTGCTTCATCTGTATCTGTTGTAGCAAGTCTCTAATCTTGTCGAGCTGCTCTGTAGAAAACCCATCAGTTGGCTCATCCAAGATAATAAGATCCTTTGTTTTCACAGTCCCAAGCAGATCATTGATAACTTGGTTAAGGCTTAACCGATATGATAATGCACAGCTTGTTTTTTCTCCTCCACTCAAATACTCGATCCCAACTTCATAGCCATTTTGGGTTATCACTGGGGCAAACTCCCCGTCAAGATGGACAGTGATGGTTTCATCCTCCATAAGGAGCTTAAACCACCTCTGAAAGAGCTCATTAAATTCATGATACAGTTTTCCCATAACATGTTTCTCTATCTCAATCATAAGGTTAAGAAACATGGTTTCAAGCCATTCCTCATAATGGCCTAACTTTTTCAGATTCTCCAAAGACTCTTTTTTGAGCTTTATCTCATCTTCAACATTCTCAAGCATGCGCTGGATACCTTGCTTCTCCTTAAGAAATCCATTAAGTTGTAATTCTATGCTATGTTTTCCATGCTGTGCCTGATCAACCTTTGTCCTAATTTCTCTATGTTCATTTTCAATAGCAGATTGTAATGCAAGATTCTTTGCTGTCTCTGCCTTGTCTGCGTTGATAAGCCCAATTCGTTTCTTTAGCTCATCCTGCTCTAATTCTAGTTTTTTCAAACCTTGCTTTTTTTCCTCAAGGTTTTTCTTATTAATAAGGTTAATCTCACTGGCTTTTTCCCGATCCTGTATTTCTAGAAGCAATTTTTTCAGAGAGCCTGTTTTCTTCTCATTTTCCAATTGCAATTGCTTATTTTCAGAGATGATTTTCTCTTGCTGGCTAATCTGCTTATCCTCTCTCTCCATAATAATGCTTTTATGATTCTCAGATACTTGCTGCAGACAGGTTAAGCACTTATCAAGCTGTCTAATTTTGTTTTTAATACTCTGAGCCTGCTCTTTTTTAACAGCAGCCTCATTAATATTTTTAACAATAGAAAACAGTTTTCTTTCATTCTCCTGGATCTCCTGCTGAGTCAATGATTTCTTTTTTTCTAGTGCTGCTGAATCAATCTCCTGATGCTTCTTAAGCTGATCGTCAAGCTGCTTGCACTCATCCTGAAGCGCTTTGCTTTGAAGAGTCAGGCTTTGAAACAACTCAACAGATGATTTTAGAGCAGTGTCAAGACTCGCTTGCTTATTTTTCAGCTCTGCAACCTGCTTAATCTTCTCATCAATCTCCTTTTGCAGGCTCAAAACCTTTTGGAGTGAGGCTTCTGCATCTTCTTTTTTAGACGATGCATGCTTGATTTGTTCATCAAGCAATGAAATTTCCTTAAGATAGTTCTCTTGTTGTTTCTCTTTCTCACCAAGCCCCTCGCCCTTGACAGCTAGCTCTCTTTGCTGTTGTCTTAGTTCCTTGATAAAAAGCTCTGCATTTGCCCTCATGATCTTATATTTATCAACGCCAAATACCTTTCTCAGAGTATCAATCCTAAATTCCTTGTTGTCTAAAAGTATGAGCTTCATAGCCTCCTGAGGAGTATACACTGTGTAGCGATAGATAAGATTCTTTTTTGTAAGCAGCTCTTTAGGATAGTTTAAGATCTCCAAAACATCTGATTTCAATTCAATAGTGCTTCCCTCCTTCTTCACACCATCCTTAATAATGTAGCCTGTTTCCTGGCTAACACTAGCAGATCTCTTGAGTTTTCTTTTAATAGTGTATTGATTTTCATCAATCTGAAACTGCAACTCAACAGAGCCTTCATGCTTGCCCTGCCTTAGCAAAGCATCTCCTTCTCCACGCTGCATCCCAAATAAAGCAAACTCAATTGCAAAGAGAATTGTGCTCTTCCCAGAGCCAATATCCCCTGATAATAATGTTGAACCCTCTGAGAATTCAATGGTTTGATTAAGGTAAGATCGAATATTCTCAAGAGTTATAGAAATGATTTTCATGAAGAATTGAAGAGTTTTAAAATTTATAAATATTTAGGTGATAGAGGGATATTAACGTACAAGAGATAATGGATTATTACGATATTTATGGATTACTTGTTTCCTGAAATCTTGCACAGAGCTCTTACCAGCTATGGTACTATCCTCTGCTAACTCTTGTACTGTAAGGTCAGCAGGCCCTAGAGTTACATCACTACTACCAAATCTTACTGCTCTTATTTGCAAGCTCTCAAGAAAGCGCTCAATCTTATGACTTAATCGTGACTGATAGTTAGCCCTCGTGGTTGTAAAGTCGTGGATCGCTGGATCTGCAAAAGCTGTATTACCACTAGAGTCAAATCCATCTGGATTAAGGACATTTTGAATAAGATCTGTGGTGTAATGATTGTCGAAAAGATAATTAATTCTTGTTCTAGCAAATTGCATTGCTGCCTGTGCTTTAAGTCTATCCCTACTAGAACTCCATTCATACTGTGAAGCTCTCGACAATCCTCTTAAAAATTCTGTTCGAGCCTTTTTCCAATAAGTGGAAAGTATCAATTCATCATGCGCAGAATGGTTTGGTGTAACTCCATCTAGACGTTCCTCCATATAATCCAATAAAAGATCATAGACCAAGATTGCCTGATTAAAGCATTGTGTTGCCTTCTGAGCCCCATCTTGTTCAAGAAATGATATCCCTTTGATATTATAGATTGCTCCAAGTCCAACAAAATCAGCCAACTCATCATAGGTTAATCCTGCTGTCTTATAGAGACTTGGTAAAGAAGAATGCAGAGCACGTGCAATTACATTAAACTCATCCAGGGAATCAGAGAATCCCTCTTTATCGAATCCGTCTAAACTATCCTGAGTAGTAATATCAGGAATAAGATCGGCATAGAGTGACCACAATAAAATATCTGATCTGTCAGGCTCTCTAGAAGCATGCTTATCAGAAATCATGCCAACTAAAGTGTCATAATCAAGATTCTCAAAAGAACCTAAAAAATCTGAAGAGTTCATAGGCAATACATCAAGGAATCCTCCTAATGAATTAAAAGCATCTCTGCATTGTCCAATATTGTAATCTAATTCAATACCTCCCTGTATATCAGCAGAAGTGATAGAGAGTGATAGACCATCTCTTCGATCATGAAGAATGGATATAGTTAATGGAGTATTAGGACTTGTATAGGTGCAAGAGGGATTTGGACCAACCTGAGTCTCATTTTTTTGATAATGATCAGTCCATTCTGGGCCTAAGGCACTTTCCAATTCTCTTACTAAATTATCAAAGCTACCCCCTTCAGGAACAGGAGTTCTCTCATTAGGAATTCTCAATCTAATAGTAAAATAGGGTTTTTCATCAAATTTGCCCTCAAGAAGGGTAGAAGATTGTAACTTATGATCTAGATGGATATTATTTTCAAATTTCAGTAATTGACTATCTGCCATAATAGGTAAAAGTTATCTTTGCATTTAAAAATCTTCACGTTTTAATGACGAATTATAAGCAAAAAAAGGGTTATTTCACCAATTTCTCCTTAAATTCTTCAATCAGCTTAACAGGTGTCGGATCCTCTTTTCGCTTCATTGCCAGAAAAAAACTAACCCAGTCTCCAATATAGATAGCACTTATCAGCTTAGCAAGCTTGTTAGGACCAGATAAGCCAATCTCAGTTACCTCAACCCCTCTCTGCTTTACCAACTCTTTGAAGATATCCATGCGTTTTCTCGTCCTCACATAATCGCTATCATCCTTGATAATGATCACATGATAACTTCCAGAAACATGGACATATCCATTCATCTCATTATGGTTAAGCTCTGGGAAAACATTTGAAAAGGCTGGAATCTTTGAGTTCTCATTAAAATTAATCTTCCATTTATAGCTCACTGCCCTGAGATTAGCTGAAGAGTAGATAACTGGAATTTTATCCACCAACTTTTCGCTTAATTCTTCTGCACTCTCCTTAAAGATATCCTTACGCAGAGTCTCTACTGTTTTTTCAACAGCCTTATCCTGATTCTCAATAACATTGCAGTTCTGCAGAATCCTCAGAACAACAAGAAACATATAACCATAGCTGAATCTTGGCTGGAGACCCTCAGGCACTTCAACATAGGTAATCTGCTGCTCCTCTGCAAGTTTTTTTAGCTTACCTCCTGAGGATATTACAATAATCTTAGCGAGTTTTTTTTGTGCCTCCCTAAAAGCATTGATTGTCTCTTCAGTATTTCCTGAATAAGAGATAAGAAATAATAATGTTTTCTCATTTGTAAAAGCTGGTAAAGAATAGTCCTTATTCAGAATAATAGGCATTGAAAAATCATCAAGATAGGATTTAAGAATCTCCCCAGGTAAACAACTTCCACCCATCCCAGAGACCATAACCTTGTCGAATTCGTCTTTAGCAGAGACATCTTTAGCAAGATTCCATCCCTTTTGAATCTGAAGAGGAAAGTCCTTCAAAACCTGATACATATCCTCCTTATCAATCTCCTTGATCTCTTTCTCTTCCATGGGATCACCAGAATACTAAACCAGTTAATCAATATAAAGATTTCGATGTTTTATAATACTTATGAAAGAATAGTTTACTCAAACTAATTTATATATTGCGGCCGCCAAGATATTAAAGGCCAGCGTTGGCTTTTGTTTCTGGTTAGGAACTAACCCATTATTTCTCCCCCGTACCCGGGTAAGGGGGAGAAATAATGACCCAAGCTAAGCTTGGACAGAAACAAAAGCCGCGAAATAAGTACGTCACAAGAAACTTCCATTAGTCATCAGAATTAACCATGTCCATAAGAATAGATACCTTTTTAAATCAAACAAATTTTCTAGTTATTAGGAGATGTGGGTAGTAGCTTACCTGAATCCTGAAAGACAGAAAAAAATAAAGTTATGATGGAGGCTTAAAATGGCAATGTATAAGTATGTAAGAGATCTTTGGAAACAACCAAAGCAAAACCTTGGAGATCTTTGGAAGCAAAGACTCATTAAATGGAGAAAGGAGCCTTCTACAGTAAGAATAAAAAAACCTACAAGAATTGATAGAGCAAGATCATTAGGATATCGTGCTAAAAAAGGATTTGTTATCCTAAGACGGAGAGTTCTTCGAGGAGGCCATAAACGTTATGACGTAGGAAGAAGACGCCCTAAAACATCACGACAAAGAATGGTTTTAGAAAAGTCATATCAACAGATAGCAGAAGAACGAGCCAATAAAAATTATCCTAACTGTGAGGTTTTGAATTCATACTATGTTGCACAAGATGGAAAATACTATTGGTTTGAGGTAATCCTAGTAGATACTGCATCTCCAAACATTGTTAATGACAAGATCATAAAATGGATTTCACAGAAGCAGCATAAGGGAAGAGTCTATCGTGGATTAACATCTGCTGGAAAGAAATCCAGAGGCTTGAGAAACAAGGGCAAAGGCGCAGAGAGCATTAGGCCATCTAAATCTGCAAGACATAAAATAAAATACAAGAAGCAAGGAAAATAATGCCGAACGAAAGTTTTATAAAGAACCACGAGGTCAAAATACAATCCAAATGACTGAAGAAACCACGCCCACTGAAGAAAAAGCAGCTTCGGAACCATCAGAATCCGAAGAGCCTGTTGTAGAGGAAGTAGCTGCTGAGGCATCAGAATCTAAAGAACCTACAGAAGATAGTGATTCTGCAGAGGATGCAGCAGATACAGAAGATAATTCTACTGAAGAAGAGACAGAAGAGAAAATTCCGGAGGAGCCTAAGGAAGATGACGGTCCAAAGATCCAGGAAGACAATGAAGAGGAAGATGACATGTCTATCTATGGTGATGATTCTGAAGATATGGGAAATGATATTGAAGACGAGGATGATCTTGTTGAAAGATCTGATAATGAAGAAGAGACTCCTTCTGAAGAGATTAAGGAAGATGCAGAAGACCTTGCTGAGGCTGACAGAGTAGAGGAGAAAGAAGAAGTTGAAGAACAGGAAGCTGAAGCAGTAGAGGAAGAGTCCAAAACTGAAGAGAAAGAAGAAGTAAAGGAATCTGAAGAAAAGAAAGTTGATGAGTCAAAGACTGAGGAAGCCGAAGATAAGAAAGATTAATTCTACTGTTAAGTTAATTCTATTAAAAATAAATTTTCGGGCGATTATTCTCCCTTATGTACTTTTACTCCTGATCACTCTATGAGTCAATTCTTCTCCCCCTTACCCAAGTATGGGGGAGAAGAATTGAACCTAACTATGCCCATTCAGGATAAATTTATATACTACAACCAATACATAAATCTATTATGGACATTAAAATGGTTAAGTATCAGGATGATGAATGCTTTGGTAAACACCATGATGAGATTGACCAGTGCAAAGCCTGTTGGATCAAAGATGCTTGTTTAATAACTTATAAGAATCGAGATAAATAAAGAATTCTAATAGAAAATCTACTTCCCCTTTCGCTCTCTATGCTGCTCTAATCTTTCTTTACGTATTGTCTCAGCAGTAGCCTTTACCTTGTCATAAGTAGGATGATCTTCCCTGATTTGCTTAAGATACTGTTTTACAGCCCTATTTATTCCCCACTCAGTTCTGTATCTATCTTTAAAGCCTATTCCTTCCAAAACCCTATCATATCTCCGCTCTTCAGGAGTTGGTCCTGGAGGTTTTGGAGGTGGAGGATTAACAATATCAGCAACCGCACCATCATAATACTCAAAGTTTTCTCGTGCCCAATCCTGTCTTCTCTCATCACGACGATAGAGTTCCATTGAGCAATCTCTTAGGAGAGCTAAATGCTCTCGCATCTTAGCTTCTTTCTCATCTTTAGGCATATCTCCAAGTGAATCATATAACTTTTGTAGTTCTCTTTTAGGAATTTCACCAGGACTATTTAAGAAAAAAGTCTCATCCTCCTCCATAACATAGAAACGAGTCTTTCCTCCTAAACCCGGACGTCTGCTGAATCCCTCTGGATCTGACTTTCCATCGTTAAATAATAGCTCTCCGGATGCCCTGATAAGATGAACAGCCTCCTTTCTGCTTAAGGCCTTGGGATCTTTATTAAGATCATAATGACATATATCATCATAAATACTCCAACTAGAACCCATTGCTGTGCGAATCTCCATCTCCTCGCCTCTGTCTGCATACATTTTCTCTAGTTCACTGTAGCGAGCTAAGAGTGCCTCCTTAACTGCCCTCGTTCTCTTAATAGGATCTTCAATATCATCGTACTTATCGAACAGTCCTTGGATAGCACGTGTTGGATCCTCTCCTCTTTCATTAATAAAATATGCAATAGGATCCTGTTTAGGAGCTTTTTTAACTAGCTCATCATGAGTCTCAAAAGCAAAATGCAACCTATTGTCAAGTAATCTATAAAGAGATTTTTCATCAGCGCCTTCCTTACCTTTTTCAGCTCTGTAATCAGCTCGAATCGCTTCCTTTACAGCTTCAGTTCTTTTAGCAATGCTCTTTATATCTTTGTTTTCCTCAAATAACTTGGCAACATACTCTCCAGCCACTCGCATTAGATTTGCATCAGGATCTACAACGTTATCCTGATCTGATTCAAGCTTAAGTTCAATAGGAGCCTCAATGTCTGTCATAGGACCTCCAAGAGCTTCAAAAATAATATCAAGCTCTCTGGACTTAGTATTGCCCTTGTAGGTAAGAACCTCTTCAAGGTCTCTATCGCCTGCAACCTTTGCAGCTTCTATTTTAGGATCATACTCTGCTTTGATATCTGCTCTTGCACGCCAGTAAGCCTTTGCAAGAGATACCTCATCGTCACCTGCATTAAGAAAATGCCATAGAAGGTCTCTTGTGACCTCTGCCCTATCATCGAGAAGGAACAATTGACCTGTTGAGATGGCAGAGGTCAGATTTCCATCTGCATAGCGAGACTCAACATCCCCTATTTTTGTAGGAAAAGTTTGATTTCTTGGATCACTACGATATGTCCTAGGATTAAACAATCCTCCCCGTCTATCATACTCAATATCGAGTTGGATTAACTGGTTTTTTAGATTATCTAGCCTTAGCGCAGTAATTTCTTCGTCTGCTTCATTTCTCATAACTCTAACATGATCAAAGTAGATTTCCTCAGCTGCCTTTAGTCTCGCAACATTCAGAGCTCTATTTTCTTCTGGAGCTATGCCCTCAAAAAATGGAGCGATCCTCTCCTGAAAACTTGCGAGGCTTGGTCGATCCATAAACTTTCCTTCACCCGCTGCCTCTCTTTGATAGGTTATTTTGTCGTCAAGAAGTCTCGAAACAACTTCCGAATTAGAGAGGACATCATTAGGATTAAGCCAACGACCCATAACACGCTGTGGCAATTCCATTGGAAAGGCCATTGCTTTGTAGACATCATCGGGTCCTGGTTCAGTAGCATTAATTGGTGAATCTATATTCGTCTTAAGCTCATGTGCAACCCTCATATCAACCTGACGTTGTAAGGTTTCAGTATATCTCCACTTCATGTAATTTCTACACTCTGCATGATTCAATTCGTAACCAGAAATACTAAATCCTAGATCGAAATCTTCGATAAACCTTTGCGCCTCTTTGATACTCTTTATCAAGTCTTGTGGAGTCCCATCGAAATCCTGAAAGAATTGTCGCATGTGACCCTCAAAATGGGATTTATCTCGTATAAAATACTCTGATTCCTTGCCATTATGTTTCCATATTAACTTTTGAGGGATCTCACGATCTCCAAAAATATTCCCAACCACAGCGAATTTATTAGCAACAACCTCATCGACTATGCCATCGGCATTCATGTCAAGGCCTTCTATTATTTTAATTATTATCTAAGCAGCCATACTTCCTGCATACCAATCTGAAGCTATTATTGTGGACACCTTTCCAGTACTTGAAGTTTTAGTTTTGCATTTTTTTGCTAGATGTTGAACAAAGACCTTAAAGACAGTATCCAAGTCAAGTTCCATATTAGTATAATATGTTTGAAATCTAAGGATTTTTCCATTATCATTCATAGCTAATAGTACACGTCCAAGGATCTTTCCATTATGCTCAGCCCAGACAACACGTTTATTGACATCAACGGCATTTGTAATTGTTTCTCCTCCATAACTTCCATCAAGAGAGAGACAGCTACCAGAAACTTTTTCTCCCATTTGGAGTACTTTCAAGGGATTAAGTTCGATATACACCTTAACTTTATTTATTCCTTTTAAATTTTCTCCCTCTTTTTTTAACCCTTTAATAATATTTATATTTTTTTTGATATCTGCCTTCTTGTCATCATCTAGCTTCTTTAATTCTTCATTAATGAAGGTTTCTGATTCACAATCTTGATCTGACATTTGTATACCTTCTTGTTGAAACTTATTCCTAATCTCCTGAATATTTTTTTGAATTAATCTCATTCTCTGTTTCTTATTAGATATTTCTTCTATAGGTAATATTTCTTCCCAACCGTACAGCCAAGGTTTCATATTAATTCCTTTAGAGTTCATGTTTTCAATGAAAATCTTATTTCGAGGATCTATGTAAGGAAAACTTTTCTCAACTTCTTTTTCAGGATAACAGTTTCCAATTCCAATATTTAACATCAGCAATTTAGCTTTTTCCTTTCCATTTTTCTTTGCAATTATTAAACAAGTGGTTAAATCATCGAGATATTTTTCTTCAATCTCTTTGTTAAGGTTTTGTTTGCAGAAATGGTACCAATTTTCATTAATATTAGCTGTAGTTAGATGATCAAGATAAGTAATTAACAGGGGGTGATTGTGTTTATTATTTTCTCCCTTGCAATGTTTCTGCGACTGAGGTTATGATCTGATAGATCTTCTACCATTCTTCTAAATTTTTCAATCTTGTTCTTATCAGGAATTAATCCTAATTTTTTAGGTTCTTTTTTTCCAAGTAAAAATGCATAAACTCTAACCAACTCTTGTTTCTTATTATCAGATGGAAATTCTTCTGGTTCTAAGCGTAGAAGACTCGTTAATCTAGTAAATTGTAATATATCCTTACTTAGAGATATTTTTAGTAATGATATTTTACGGGCACTTCTTAGAAAAGTGAATAAGAATGAAGGCTGATTTTCCATTAAAAAATAAATAAAATCTGAATATCTACGAAGGATGCTTCTAGGTATTTTTTCAAAATGCATTAAAACATTCATTTTTTGTTTGCTATTTTTTATTTTCCCAGTAACAAAAGATACGAGGATTTTCCATTTTTCTTTGGCTCTCTCTTTTTGATTCTCGTCAAGAGTTAAGATTTCTTTGGGATGGTCCTTTTTTTCACTGTCTTGCTTTTCAAGTAATTTGATTTTTGCCGCAAGATCATTTACAACGAGTTTATATTTAAATTCTTGAATTAATCCAGAATCTAAAACACTTGGAAGTGCATTAAGAAAAAAAGTAGATGATTCCTTACGAGTAGAGTGGGACATATTAATAATATCTTTTACTAACTGGGGCCAAAATTGATTGTCAATTATTCCTAATTGCATAATACGAGGAAATCCTTGATTAAAAAAAGAATATCCATATCTTTCGGTAGCACTCGACAATTTTATTATATCATCTATTATTTGGAACCAGGAATTTTCATTGATTATTCCTGAGTTGACAATTAATGGGAGAACTTTTATAAATAATGGTATCCTTATATCATTAGATGTTACACCTGACACTTTATTAGGTATTAACTCTAATTTTTGAAGTCCTTCTACGATCATACTCCAACCCTTTGTTTTCGGAAAGTCTACTCTTTGCAATTCAATTAATGTATTGGAAAAGAGATAATTTGAAGAGTTACCGAACGTTTTTGCCAACAAGATTAAACCAGGCCAGTATTGCATCTCCAGTAAACCATGTTCCTTCAGTTCCTGAAATCCCTTCCTAAAGATAGTCTTCGAATAACTGACATTTTTCAATATTATTATAAATCCTTTTACAATTTCTGACCAGTTCTCATTCCGTAATAAACCTGATCCGAAGCAATTTCGTAGACCGAATATGACTCCAGAAATTTGATAATCATCAACATATCGAACAATATCAATTAAACCACTCCAGTATTTCGTATTTATAAGTCCAAATTGCCTAAAATGTAATAATGTATCACAAAAATTAATACTATCATTACTAGGAATAGCTTCAAGTATAATCCTAAGATCTCCAGGGTGTTGTGCCATAAATCTGGCTTCTTCTGAATACCTGATTATTGGAAACCCATTTCTTTTTAATATTTGCATTCCTACGCCGTATAGTTTGTATGCTAATAGATCATGGACAAGTTTATCTAGATAATAATTCAACCTTTCAACTTCTTTTGGGTCACGTTTCTTTAGGTCAGCTTCCGCTTTTTCACGGTTTATACCTTTGTGGTGGGCAGCTTGAGCATATTCTAATAATACAAGCCATTCATTCATACCTTGAGAAGTAAAATTGTGTTCATCTCTAAGTTCTTTTAGATCATTTACTAAGGCATCTACATCCTCTACTCTTTTATTATCATCCCACCAGGAAAGCCCATAATTATCTAATTTATGGTCTGTTATATCTTTTCCAATATCCTTTAAAGTTCTATGAACTTTTTCAAGTCTTTCTTTTTCCATTTTATTCCAAAAACTCAACCTCGTCGACTATGCCATCTGCATTCATGTCTATTCCTTCTATAACTTTAGCAAATGTTTTGGGTTGATAAATATTTCCTTTTAGGATTTCTTTGAAGTGTTTTAGGAAGGCAATAATACAGGTTCTAGTTCCTGTGTTTCTTTTACCAGCTATTAGTAGAATGCTTTTCTTTTTGTTGAATGGTGAGTGGATTTTTGTAATTATACCAATGGTGTCTGAGTGATATTCTTTTTTTGAGATTGTTGAATGGAGGGTATAGTTTTCTTTTTTTATGAATTTTATGGGAAGGCGGGAGTTTATTTTTTCTGTTATGGTATTGACTACTGGACCACCAATTAAAATAAGATTATTTTGGAGGTCTTCTTGTCGTGTTTCCGTGTCAAGTTTAACGTTTAATTTCGGTAGGTAGTTCAAATAGGATCCTAGAAATAAGGCAAGGTCTATTGCATAGTAGCCATCTCGAGATCTTGCTTTTTCAGGACCGTGAGGATCTGGTGAGCCTACAATAATTGAGGCGTTTAATTGACCCTCTTCGATAAAGGGTTCTAGAAATGCTTTTTCTTCTTTCTTGGGTTCTGTGATGTGTTTTGAGGCTTGAAATTCTTTGAATTTTATGATAAAAGCAGGTTGTTTGAGTTTGTAGATATGGGCTGGAGTGCCTCCTATGATTTTCGTTTCTGTTTGTTCGATAATATTTGCTTTCTCTAGTTTTCTAATGTGGTAATATACTTTTTGTTCATGCACTTGGAGTGTTTTGGCTATTTGTTTAGGATATGTTGGTTTGTGGGAGAGCGATTTCAGGATAGATTGAGCAAGTTTAGAAGAGAGAGATTTAGCTTGATTTGGTGTAAGTTCTTTTGCTGGAAGCGATTGATCGTCTTGGATTACATACATCTTACTAGTAATAAATTATTTTTAGTAGTATTAAAAATACTTTAATAACCTTTATATATAAGCGTTATGGTTTATTGTTAGAATGAAGAAGCCTAAAATAGTATGTATAGGGGGAGGGACAGGTCAAGCTGCACTTCTAGAAGGTTTAAAGGAGTATCATGTAGATTTAACAGGAATAGTAGGTGTAACAGATAATGGGGGCTATTCAGGGCTTATTAGGCAAGCTATGGACATTCCTCAAGTGGGAGATTCAAGATCTGTGTTGTCAAGCCTTGCAGATGAGGATAATGCTCTAACTAAATTGATGAAATATCGTTTTTCTGAAGTGAGTCGAGGAAGTCAACTAGAGCCTCCTGCGGACTAGCATCAGGTTCAACAGGTTCATATTCAAGACCATCATCAAGATTTGTAGGCTCTGGATCATCACCAGATCCAGAAGAACCATCATCAGACATTCCATTTGTCCTAGAAGTTTGATGAGTATTAGCAGTATGCATAGCATCTGTAAGCTTTTCAAATGTATCCCAAGTATAGTCAGCCGTGATCCCAAAGAGTAATCCAATAGGAAGAATTCTACGCTCCCATCTTACATTAGTTAGCAAACTTTCTATCAATCTATTGATTATTTGAACCCCTACTTCTCAGTTTGCTGAGCTTTAAGTTGAGCTTTAGCACTCTCATACCCAAACTCAATAGCTAACATATTCTTAGCATGACCAGCATTAACAGCTCCAAGATCATACTTGTCTGGATGTCTATTAGCCTTTTTTGAGGCTTTACTCCACATCTTATTCTCATCTTTCTTAAGATCCTCATAACGATCATCAATCTTATCCTCAGTAACTTTAAACTTTTTAACAAACCCACGCTCTTTAAGCATGGTTGTAGCATATCCTTGAGCTTTTGCCTCAACATCTCGATGATACCTAAAAAGCATCTTATCTTTCAGGTTATAGATATCAGTAGCGTTACTCATCTGCAAATTACCCTCTGCATTACCATGTAATTCTCGCCATTCTTCTTTAATATCTGCTAGTACTTCTGCTAAGCGCTCCTCTTGAGTACCTTTAGCAGTCCTGAATCTTACACTCATCTCATCTCTGTAGACCGATTCATCTTTAATTCTGTATCGATCCAATCCAGTGTAGATCTCCTTTGATCTATCCATCCTCGAGTCACATAATACAGCAAGAGTAGAGCGTGAAAAATCTAGATTCTTATGTTCATCAGTATGTAACTGTTCAATCTCATTTTCTACTGTCTCCCTTCGAGCATCGAGACACTTAATCCCTGCATGTTTATCATACAATGATTGAACAAATTCTTTTGAATTAGCAAATATTGAACCGTGAGCCACACCATTAGGGTCATTAATTACAATCTGACTGAGTTGATCAATAGCCCTTGCTTGATGATATTTCCCACCAGGAATCTGCCCTTTAGGAGTAGGACTCACCTTTTCAGTGACTCCAAGATCCTTTCTGTACTTCTTTTGAGCAGCCCTAAACTGTTCCAATGTCTGAACATTTTTAAAAAGCTCACTGATTTCAGAAATAATTGATTGATCTGATGGAAAGTAAAACTGGACATCATTATATACGAATGCTGTCACACCATTTGGATGCTCTAAGAAACTTCCATTCTCAAGCTTAATTCTCTCAATAAAATGATATGTATGTTGAATAAGTTTAGCTGTTTCAGGTTGTGTAACTACATCACCAGTCTTAGTATCATCATCAATAAGTTCAAGTGGCTTCACTCCAGATTTTGTATCTGGCACAACATCTTGATCTGGAGTCTTAGAAATTTCATCAGTTCTCTCCTCCAAATCTAAAGGTTTATCAGCAGTTTTACCTTCCCAGTCCTTATAAAGAAGACCTATCTGCCAATTTTTGCCATCTCGTATATGCTTTGCAAGTCCTTTTTCATCTTCAGAAATGCCTGGAACATTTAATGCAGTCTGATATTCCTTTTCTACAAATTCCCTTGCCTTTGATCGAGCCTCTAGCAATTTTACATTGTCTCCAAGATCAATTCCTCCAAAATAAGGCGATAATACCCTATTAACATCAAACTCACCAGGAAGCTCCATTTTAGCTCCGCTTGGTGCCTCATAGGTATTGCCTTGTTCAAACCAAGTCAGAGCATCTTTTGGTAAAGCAGTAGGATAATTTAGGCCTGGAGGATCAACTTGGGGGACAACAACATCAGGCTTAGCTTCTTTCAACTCAGGAGTATCCTCCAAAGGAGCTGTAGCAACAAATTCATTAGGATCTAAAACTTCCTGACCAACCTGAGGGAGCTTAAGAATATAATCATCTGGATTCAATGGATCTGGATCATCACCATCAGAGCCACCAACAACAGGAACATCTGCACCTGTTTCAAGAGGACTCTTTGTTACATAGGCAGGATTATTTTCAGGATTCGCAGTATCAACGATGTCATTAATATTATTCGAATAAAACAAAGCGTAAGCAGTAGTTGCAGCTAGCAATAATCCAATACCTACCTTCTGCCTCAATGGGAGAGGTCTCATTTTTGGTGATCTTCTTGGTCCGGTCACCCTAGAATCTTCATGAGTCATTTTATATTTAATCTAATGTACACTACTACTATATAAATCTTTCTATGTTTACTTCTATATAGTAGTTACAAACAGTATATTTGCTCATATTTGACTAAAAAGAGGCTTTTGGTGAAAATCATCACCTTTGTAGATTTTCTCAGTGCTTAAAAAGAACAATATTTATAAACAATTCACCTTATCTTAAAAACAGCCCCTCTTAGCACAATGGTGGTGCGTTCGGCTGTAGAGAAATCGCTTATTGACCTTGCATATTGCATAGAATGAAAATAAGCCAGCTGTTACCGAAAGGTTCCCGGTTCGAGTCCGGGAGAGGGGATTGGTTCAGAGGTAACTCTGAACCCTTTTTTTCTTTCACTTTTTAGCTTAGGGGATTGAGCTTTGCGAAATCCCCTTACTACTCCGTAGCCTACAGCCGGAACTGTAGGGCTACACCAGAACTGTAGATTTATGTTGAATAAAGTTTATATATCACATTATAGCATTTAATTTTAGAAAAACAACGAGGTATTGCCCTATGCTACAAACAACAGACCAAAAGTATCAAACAGACCCAGAGTATCCAGACGTGGAAGATGTTATGCCACGAGATCCAACCGTTTGTCGTTCTAATGGAGGTTCTACCACATACACCCCAATTGGTATAGATCAAACAGACTATCGCATACCTCAAACAACAGACCCAGAACATCCAGAAGTTGACGATCTTGTACCAGTGAATCCAACCACAAATGATTCTAAAACAGATTCTCCTCATCCACGCCAACGGAGAATGGTAACAGAGCCCACAGCACCCCCACTCGAGAAAAGAATCTAGAATAGCAGATATCATCCTAGATTTAAGGGCTATATTATGGTAGGAGAAAATCAAGACTAAAGAGCAAATCAATACCTAAAAACTGAC
>JASMFX010000156.1 GCA_030751555.1 Candidatus Woesearchaeota archaeon
TCTTTTAACAAAAGAGCAGGATGTGCTTACATTCATAAACCAAGTGTCTTCTGTAAAAATAAGAGATAAATCTGGGGTATTTATTGGTGCTAGAATGGGAAGGCCTGAAAAGGCCAAAATGCGCAAACTCAAAGGGAGTCCTCAAGTTCTGTTTCCTGTGGGGGAAGAAGGGGGCAGACTTAGGTCATTCCAGAGTGCTCTTAAGGTTGGTACTATTACTGGAGATTTTCCTGTGTATGAATGTAGTAAATGTAGCAGTACTACTATCTACGCCGTTTGTGAGAATTGTGGAAAACATACTCAGAGGAAGTATTTTTGTGATCAATGTGGGGAGATTAACAAACCAAGTTGTCAGCATGGGATTGCTAAACCGTTTAGTACTCAGACTATAAACATTCAACACTATTTTGATAGGACTCTCCAAAAGCTTAAAACCAAGCATTTTCCTGACCTTATCAAGGGAGTTAGGGGAACATCTAATCGAGATCACACTCCTGAGTCTCTTATGAAAGGAATTTTGAGGGCCAGGCATAACATCTATGTTAATAAAGATGGCACTACCCGATATGATATTACCCAGACGCCATTAACTCATTTTAAACCAAAAGAGGTAGGAGTAGATATTAGCAAATTAAGAATTTTAGGGTATGATAAGGATATTGAAGGAAAGGAACTTGTGGACAAGAATCAAGTCTTAGAGCTTTTACCTCAAGATCTTATTTTACCTGCTTGTGATGAATCCCCAGATCCTGGAGCAGATGAGGTGCTCTTTTCTGTTGGGAAATTTATTGATGATGCATTAGTTAATCTTTATGATATGGATCCATATTACCGGTTTAAGACAAAAGATGATCTAATAGGACAATTAACATTAGTTATTGCACCACACACCTCTGCAGGTATTGTTGGTAGGATTATTGGATTCTCACAGACTCAAGGTCTTTTTGCCCATCCTATACTTCATGCAGCTACCAGAAGGGATTGTGATGGGGATGAATCTTGTGTTATTCTACTGCTTGATGCGTTAATCAATTTTTCTAGAAAGTTTTTGCCTGCACATCGTGGAGCTACACAAGATGCACCCTTGGTGCTCACTTCAAGGCTTATTCCTGCAGAGGTTGATGATATGGTGTTTGATCTAGACATTGCGTGGAGATATCCTTTAGAGTTCTATAATGCATGTTTGGAATACAAGTATCCTTGGGATGTAAAGATTGAGCAAGTATCTGGGAGGATTAATAATGAGCATCCCTACCAAGGTATGGGATTTACTCATAAAACTTCCAACATTAATGATGGTGTGCGTTGTTCTGCGTATAAAACCTTACCCAGTATGAAGGATAAGCTCGCTGGCCAGATGGAATTAGCTGAAAAAATCAGGGCAGTTAAAACTTCTCACGTTGCTGAGTTAGTTATTAGCAAGCATTTTATAAAAGATATTAAGGGGAATCTAAGAAAATTTTCAACACAACAATTTAGGTGTGTCAAATGCAATGAAAAATTTAGGAGACCTCCACTTTTAGGCAAGTGTACTAGTTGTTCTGGAAGAATTATTTTCACGATATCTGAGGGTTCTGTGGTAAAATATCTCCATATTTCCATTGATATGGCTGAGAAATATGGATTGTCACTATATTTAAAGCAAACCTTAGAACTCACCAAGAGAAGGATAGAATCTGTTTTTGGAAAAGACCCTGAGAAGCAGGAAGGACTTTCCAAATGGGTTAGTCCATGAGAATAATTTGTGCATGAGGTATGCCTTGCACTTTTTTAATTTCTTCTTTTTCTAATATACCTTCTTTTAACGCTAATGCAATAGATTTTTGCCCTACCAGGTTTACTACATCTGCATTCCTCATCATGTCAGCAATCATATCGCCTGCTGCATTTTCCCCTTTATAGAAATCTGAATCAAGATTCAACTCCATATTGCCCTCTTCAAGTGTTTTCCCAATTAAACTCTTATCACAGATAGCAACAACAGTTTTACCTTGAGGTTTTTTGTGGATTTTTACTAGCATCTTATAAAACAGACTTTATTATGTGTTTTGCTCCGCAAGCGGTGCATCGCATATGGTTAAATTGTCCTTCTTTCTCTATTCTTGTATCCGGTTTGCCACATTCACTACATAAGACAAATTCCTCAGCATATTTTCTGACTTTTTCATTTACTGCTGAAGCTGCGACTTTTCTTCCAAGCACTAAGGCTCTGTTTCTAAGTTCGCCCGGTGTAGCTAATTCTTTGAATAGATATTTGATGAAATGGTCTATTGGTCTGTTTAATGCGCTAGCAATCTGGCTGAAATTAGTTACTACTGTTTTATTACCTTGGATATGTCCTCGGACATTAGGTATTTCAAATCTTGCTTTCTCGAAAACTACCTTAGGTAATTCATTACTTGCTTTTTTTAGCATTTCAGCGTATTCCATATCTATTGTGAAAGGGCTTTTCTTTATAAATGTCACGATTTCGCAAAGGGTTCTGGGTTCTCTTTCACTAGGCTCTGTCCTGAATCCCTTAAGGCTTCTGCCGCCAGAGCAACACAGTAGCCCAAATCACCTCAAATTTTTAAAAAAAATTTGATAAAAACACCGCAAGTATCAGGAGGCATAAAGCCTCCTGAACGCACCTGACTAAAGCTAACATCTTGTTTGCTCCTAAAGTCGCAAACAGCCGATTTGATGTGCTACATTTTTTCGCTTCATCCCACCTCCCGCCCCTAGTTGGCGGCAGGAGCGCATTTTCAGGACAGAGCCTTTTCACTAGTAACTTTTATATACTCAATATCTCTGTATTTCACTATGGTTATAGAATCACTTACTAATCCTCTTAAAGCAGAGCATAGGCCTTGGACCTTATTTTTTATTGGGATAATATACAGCACATTGGGGGTTTTTCTTAGTTTGTGGATTTTTCGAGAGTACGCATCTCTTGTGATGATCTTTCTTATTAGCTTAGCTTGTGTACCTCTGGTTTACGCAACTATACGATTCGAAGAAAAAAAGGATTTTGAGATTCTCAAACAGAGCTTACTACTCAAAGAACATTCTAAGGCATTGACTTTTCTCATGTTTCTTTTTTTAGGGATAACTGTAAGTTTGACTTTTTGGTATCTTGTTTTCCCTACAGATATTTCGAGTAATTTATTTGCTGTTCAAACAGGCACTATTGTAAATATTAACAATCAAGTATCAGGAAATGCTGTAAGTGCGCCTACAATTCTTACACGGATTTTTCTTAATAACTTTAAGGTTTTGTTGTTTTGTCTACTCTTTTCTTTTATTTATGGGTTAGGTGCTATTTTTATTCTTACTTGGAATGCCTCCGTGATTGCTGCTGCTTTAGGAAATTTTATTCGTGTTAACATGGCTAAGTATGTCTCGGCAGTGGGATTCTTGAAAGTTGGGGCATATTTACAAGTAGCTTCATTAGGTTTCATGAGATATGCGATTCATGGGATTCCAGAGATATTGGCGTATTTTGTTGGAGGTCTTGCAGGTGGTATAATCTCTATCGCGATAATAAAGCATGACTTTGGAACGCCAAGTTTTTCCAGGATTGTATTCGACTCAGCTGATCTGATTATGGTTTCTATTGCTTTATTGGTTTTTGCTGCAATTGTAGAAGTTTATATAACCCCTGTATTATTCTAACACTTTGATTATTCCAGGGCTTATTTCAAAAATATCCCCTTGGTTTAATAAGTTCTTTATAATGAGTTCTGCTTCTGATCCTTTTTTCTTAATGATCTCCTCAATAGCTATTCCTTTGCCAAGATCTAACTCTCTAATTGCTTCTAATACTCCTGTTTTACTATCTGGAATTGTGCTTTGCTCTTTTGTTTTTTCTTCTCCTTTTGTTTCTTGTTTTTTCGCTTCTAATTTTTTACCTTCTTTTTGAATAGATCTCAATTCAAGCTGCCTTAATAGAATCCACTTTGGATTATCTAATTTTTTGATAAGATCTGCTAATAGGTAGCGTTCAGCATCGAATCCTCTTGGTTTGGCGACTATGTTTACAGTGTCTCCAACAGCAATCTCACTGCCTAGTTCTTCTCTATTATATAATCTGATATTTATGGTTCCTGTGCAATCATCTATTAATAATGACCAATATGAAGACTCAGTACTTAGCTGTACAACTGTTCCAATAAGATTTAATTGGACTATTTTTTTATTGTCTATATTGAGATAGTTGGGCTCCCAACCCTCTTGCTGGATATATTCAGCAGTATTAATACGATTTATTGGGAGAATATGCGCAATTTGTTTACTTTCCTTTCTTTCC
>JASMFX010000157.1 GCA_030751555.1 Candidatus Woesearchaeota archaeon
GAATGGTGTGGGTTCATTAGTAAAAGGAGCTCAGGAATTGATAGTAACAGGAATGTATAATGACATTGTCATGTCAGTCCGTCATAGAGATCCAGAGGTTCGTGTAGAAGGTGTCCAATTCCATCCAGATTCAGTTATGAGCCCAGAAGGCCCAAAATTATTTAAAAATGTTTTAAAATACGTTGCTATGAAAGAAAAGGAAAGTGAACAATTTCCTAGAACACCTATCAATCGAAAAACTTGGTGATAGCTTTTTCTGCATTTACTAATTAGATTTTTGACAACTACAATTAGAAATTATTTAGAGGTTATAAAAATGGCAAGAAACTATGATAAAAAAGTACTATTAATTGACCACGAAGATTCAGGAGATAAATTAGCTGAAGCTTTCACAAAAGCAGGTGCAACAGTTGAGTGTAGACCTAGTAATACGCTCATGAGGATTATCGATCATGACGCCTTTGAAAAAGATCTAATTGTTCTAGGTCCCGGACCTGGTAGATCTATATATTCTGGATATTTTGAGGAAATCCTTAAAGAATATGACACTAGGATTCCGATTTTTGGTGTAGGAGCAGGATTTGAAGCCATCCTGAAACACTTTAAAATTGATCTGTATCGATTGGAAGGTAAGGGTAAGGAATCAGCAGTACCTATTCACCATAAAAAAGAAGGAATATTTGACAACATACACCAGGATACTAAGATGGTGATGTCTGGATCTCAAAGTGTTAGGGAGGAAGACGCAGTGTCTGGATTGGAAGTTATAGCAACTTATAATGGGCTTGTAATGGGCGTAACAGCTAGGGATCATCAACAATATCAAATCAGTGGTGTTCAATTCCGTCCAGAATTAAAGGAGAGTAGTGAAGGGTCTAAGCTCATTAAGAATGTATTATTTTATGTTGCTAGATTTATGTCAGGTGGCACAGGAGGGGGATTTTAATTTTTTTAAAATAAACTTATGGAGATCATAATCATGAAAACTACGACAAAAATAACCTTAACGAGAACAATTGAATTGGAGGATGGTGAGTACTTTGAGCCGTGTTCACCACAAAAATTGCCCCATGTAGTTCTCCAACCGAAAAGTCAGGAATTAGTTATCAGTCATGAAGCAGGTAGAGGAATATACAAATATGAACTTTCCTTCAAAATAGCACTGCTCGCCTTCGAATCTTTTAATAGCGCTATCATTGAGGAAAGACCTAGAAATTTTTCATACCACTTAGAAAAATTAGATCCAGGTTTGGAAGTTAAAATAGGAAAATTTTTCCCGATCTATGTCAACGAGGTAGAACAATGAAACTAAACACAAAATTTGGACAATTTGGAGGAGTATACCTTCCAGAGATGATGGTAAAATCAATGGAAGAGCTAGAGACAGCTTTCATCACTCACTCAACAAGTCCCTTATTCCAAAAAGAACTGCAAACTCTGCTTAAAGACTATGCAGGCAGACCCACACCACTCTATTTTGCAGAGAACCTCTCAAAGTTCGTAGGATGCAAAATCTATCTAAAACGTGAGGACCTGCTCCACACAGGAGCCCATAAGATCAACAACACCCTAGGCCAGGCCTTGCTAGCAAAGTATATGGGAAAAACAGAAATTCTTGCAGAGACAGGAGCTGGCCAACATGGAGTTGCAGTTGCTGTTGCAGGAGCCTTACTAAAAATACCTGTAAAAGTGTTTATGGGAGCAAAAGATGTTGAGAGACAGAGCCTCAATGTCTACAGAATGAAACTCTTTGGAACAAAAGTAATCCCAGTCAATTCAGGCTCAAAAACCCTAAAAGATGCAGTAAATGAATCAATGAGATATTATCTAGCAAATGTAAAACAAGCCTACTATCTCCTGGGAAGTGTTGTAGGACCTCACCCCTATCCAAATATTGTTGAGCATTTTCAACAGATTATTGGAGAGGAAGCAAAAGAACAAATAAAAGATCTCAAAGAGCAACCTCCAACAAAGATTATAGCATGTGTCGGAGGAGGCTCCAATGCAATAGGAATCTTTAAGGCATTTTTAGAAGAAAAAATTGAATTAATAGGAGTTGAAGCAGCTGGAAACAATAAAAAACACGGGAAAACCCTTGGAGCTGGAAAAACAGGAGTTTTCCAAGGTTCTAAATCCTATGTTCTCCAGACAGATGATGGGCAGATTGAAGAAGCGCATAGCATCTCTGCAGGCCTAGATTATCCTGGTGTGGGACCAATGCACAGCTATCTCAAGGATACCAACAGAGTAACCTATACAAGCATAACTGATAAAGAAGCACTTGAAGGCTTTGATTTTCTCTGCAAAAAAGAAGGCATCCTTCCAGCCCTGGAATCAGCCCATGCAGTTGGATTCTTACTAAAACACAAGAATCTTTTCAAACCAGAAGATGTTGTCATCCTCTGCCTTTCAGGAAGAGGAGACAAAGACATCGATGAGGTGATGAAACATGCCGAAAAATAAATTTCCATCAGATTGTGTAATGCCATTTGTAGTTTTAGGAGATCCAAACTATGAAACCTCATTAGAAATAATAATAAATCTCATAGATTCTGGTGCAAAGGCACTAGAGTTGGGTTTTCCATTCTCAGATCCAATTGCAGATGGTCCAGTCATCCAAAGAGCAAATCTAAGAGCTTTAAAAAATGGAATGACAACTGAGAAAGCATTTAATCTAGTTCAACAGATAAGAGAGCATTCCCCTCTACCTATCAGCCTTATGCTTAATTTTAATATTGTTTTGCAATACGGTGTTGATAATTTCTACAGTAAATGCAAGGAACTCAAAATGAATGCAGTCCTCTGCCCTGACCTGCCATTAGAAGAATCAAAAGAGGTTATCCCCTATGCAAAACACCATGGAGTAGGTCAAGTCTTCCTCATTGCCGAGACAACATCAAATGATCGAATGGAAAAATACGCCAGGATCACGTCTGGATATTGCTATCTTGTCTCTCGGTTAGGACCAACAGGGAGCCAAGATGAATTAGCTGGGAAAACTGAGGAGCTAGTCTCAAGAGTAAGGCAGTTTTTTGACATCCCAACCTATCTAGGTTTTGGCATCTCGAAGCCAGAACATGTAAAGGAAGCACTATCAAAAGGAGCTGATGGAGTGATTATAGGAAGTCACCTCATCGAAGTCATTGAAAAAAACCTAGATAAGAATCCACAAGAGAAGATTGCTCTAGAATATAAAAAATTTGTAGCCAAACAATAAAACCACAACCACTGGACATGTGAACGTAGCATATTTAAAACAGAATTATCTAGAATGCAATAGCATGGTTTTAATCATAACTCCAAAAAACAAAGCAAGCTTGAATCAACAGGTAGCTCGGTTTGTCCACCACCAGGTTAAAAAGAAAAAGCGAATCCTCTTTATTGATTGCTCCAGAAGCGTTAATGAGCTATTCCTTGAGACCGCCAATCTTGAGGCTATCCTCCACTATCTCCAAGTCATAAAACCAATGAGATTTAATCAATTGATCAGCTCATTAGAGAAATTTGTCACCTTTAAAGAATTCTTGGTATGCGATATCATCATGGTCGTAGGAGCCTCTACCTTGTTTGAGGGAGAGATTGATTTTCCAACCACATCAATTAATATGATCCTAAAACGAATTGAAGAGAAGTATGATAAAATGACGGTTGTAATGGATAAAGAATGGAATTCTCAGTTTCAGTTAGTTAGAAAGTAAAAACGTAATTACCATGTCTAAAATACAGAAGTGTTTATAAATAATGATAAAAATACATTAGGTATGAGAGATCCTAGCATTGGTTATAAAATTGAGGTACAGATTACTGGTGAACCTCGTAGAATTCTCTATGTAGATCATACAAGTAGTATTAGGAGTAGTTATGATGCCACCCGCCCATCCCCTCTAAGCGAAAGAGACCACTGGTCAGCTAGAGAATCCCAGGGATTAATCCAAGGATATTTTTTTGCTGACAGAACCGTTGAGATTTGGTACAAAGGCAACTCTGGCTACGAAAGGTTCTTTATGGCCAGAGTAAAGAAAGTTGAACGCAAAAGGATTCAAGACGCTCCAGATACTACCTTTGATCCTATGATGCTCCTTCACGCTAGAAGACTAGCTCCCAGAGTACTTGGGCCGTTCTAGAAGATAGAGAACTTCTCCAAAGATTGTTAGAGGAATTATGCTTTCAGTAAAAAAACTTCCAATTTCCCTTGGATTAACTTTCACCTTAAATTCATTTCCTGCTTGCAAGGCTTTGGTGGATTCTATAACTCTCCTGAGTACATTCTCTTCTTGAGTTTCATCTCTTAGCAGATCGATTAAAGGTTTTACACATTCCCAAACTTCATTTTGAGCATCCATATCAGCATAGGAAAAATCCCTACCCTCCAAAGCTGCTTTGCATTTAGTAACCACATCTGTATAACCCCCCGTATTCTTCCTAAATTTACTCTCAGCCACATATAAAGCTGCAAAATGTATTCTTTTGCTAATTTCCATGTAGACAGTGCAATCAGTCTCTAGGTAAGAATGTGTACTGTCCACACCACTCATACAGATCCCATCTAAAACAACAAGGTAGTCACTCACAATGAGTTTAGAAAGATCAACAGGAGTGGCAGCTGGAACACACAAAACATCAGCAACACTTTCTTGAAATCTATCTCCCGGAGTGATAAGATGCGAATGGTAAGGAATTGTATGAGGAAGATTAAACCTGCCTGCCTCAGCTTCCCCTGACTCTATTTCGAGTAATTTTTTAACAAAATCACCTTTAGAATCTAGATTATACGCTTGGAAATTAGTTTTAGATTGAGCCCTCAAAAGTAATCCAGAGATAATAGCAGAGTCCATAGCTACTAATTTAGCTCTTAAGTCGTCTAAGTCAATTAAATTACTCATTATCCATGAAAATCAACCATTATTTATAAATTTTTACCTCTTTTGGACAGAACCTATTAATGCATAAAATTTAAAAATAAACAACAAGCTCTACTTATTATGGAAGACCAGATCATCCTAGTGGACAAAAAAGATAATCAAGTAGGAACTGAAGGCAAATTAGCAGCTCATCAAAAAGCCCTATTACATAGAGCATTCTCAATCTACATCTTTAATGACAAAGGAGAGGTTTTAATCCAGAGAAGAAACAAAAACAAATACCACTCAGGGGGTTTGTGGAGCAACACATGCTGCTCTCACCCAAGAGATGAGGAGGATATTGAACTAGCTATCTACAGAAGGCTAAAAGAAGAGATGGACTTTGACTGTGAAATGAGGAAGATCTTTGACATTCTCTACAGATGCGAGTTTGATAATGGCTTGACAGAGAATGAATTCTTACATGTTTTTGTTGGAAAGTATAGTGGAGAAGTCACTGCTAATCCGGAAGAAGCAGAGGCTTGGAAATGGATGAACGCAACAGATCTACTGGTCGATGTAAAAACAAACCCTGAAAAGTATTCCTATTGGCTAATTAAATGCATTGAGAAAGTATTGGAGAATGCTCCTTAAGTTAAGTCAAGACTAGAATGGAGTACTAGCTTCCCGAGCTTGTTTTCTTAATAACTGGCTTCTTTCATGAATATTCTTTTCCATCTGAGCATGGCCAAGGCGCTGACTAGTCATTACTTTATGCACATAACGAAGATGATTAACAGCCCCTGCATAAATATTCATGGGGTGTGTTTCAGGATTATCCACCTCGATAGCTGCAGGAACTACTGGAATCTCAGAATGAGCTGCTACTGTTTCAAGAGTATACCCGATATCCACCTCACCAAGTGGATGCTGAATAGGGACAAACCCTCCATAACGCTTACCTCCTTCTTCTGCCCAGATATCTGTTTCAGGATTCCATGGAGCATCATGATCCCTGTCAAAGCTAGGAACCCTATTCTTTAGATGGAGAAAATAAATTCTTTTTGCAAACTTATCCACAATAGCCTTGTAACCCAATGGATGGTCTTTCTCAGAAAGACCACCATGAAGATGCCCTGTATCTAAGCAAATACCCACTTGAGGACTACCCTCCTTAACAACCTCATCAAAGAACTGAACAACCTGGTAGCCATTATGACACGAAAAATCAAGATGGTTATGAACATTAAGAAATATATCAGGATCACTCACTACAGCAGCAATATGATTCCATGTAGCTACACTTGCTTTTGCAGTATCACCTATATCTGTAGGACCACCATATTTCGCAACAGGAGGATGCATATTAAAATGAGTACAATCTGGGAAGTTTTCTCTTATAAAGCGGATTTGTTCTATCATAAGATGACTATAATCTCCAGGCTTATCTCTTAAATCACCACCACTCATGTAAAAACTAGTAACTCTTGTTTCCTCGGGAATAGCATCTTCAAACGCCATGAAATTATTTGATCCATCATCAGAAGGATAACCACCAAGAATACTATTAGCAAGCTCAATCTCTGGCATTCCCACAGCAATAGAATCTAAACAAGCATCTCTAACATTTTCTGGTGTAAATTGAAAAGGTATCTTTGTATATTGATTTGCACTAGTTATTAAATGTGCTGTAGGTAAAATTTTTGTTACTGCCATAGTTATAACCTCCAAATACCTCCTAAAAACAAAACCACATTTAAGAATATTTGTATTTTAAAGAATATACTTAGTCTTAATCCATATGTTTCTCAACAAACTCCCTTACCTCTTTATCCCAGCTTTGTTTAATCTCCTTTTTATATCGTTCATACTCTGTAACAAACCTTTCAGAGAAACCATCCTGCAAGCCATCAATAACCTCGATAATCTCTGATTTTACATAGCGAGGAGTTCTTTTCAGATTAAAAACCTTTAACTTGAGTTGGTGTTTTTCTTCATCGTGATCCTCTGCTTTCTTCTCAGCAGCCTCATCCCACATCTTTTGATAGCTAAATCCTTTGTCATAATCCAAATCCTCAATTTCTTCTTTTGTCTTGCCTTTCAAAGCAATTTTAGCAACAACAGAATTGTGCATCCTCCGTAAAAACTCCTGCTTTTCCTCCATCTTAAGGATATCAGCAATCCCCTGGCTAATAAGATTAAAAGCAAAAGGAGAGGGCAATGAAGTAGTTCTTTCTTCAACCTTAATCTTTCCATCCTCAATCAGCTTCAAAATCTCTTCTGTGTGCTGGATGTCCATCAAATCCTCTAATACCTCTCTCCGAGCCTCCTTAAGGATTGGAAAATTCTCATCAATCCTTCTAACAGCACTTAGCAATATCTGGCTGCTAACTTGCTGGCGACCAACACGCTTTGTCCTCCCTTTGTAGGTTCTTAGAATCATGAATGCTCTTCCAGCACAGTGTCTAAATCTCCGTTTCAAAACCTCACTCTTTTCAATTGCCTGTTTTAGAACAAGCGCTAGCTTCTCTGATTTCAAGATCTTAAAAGCATTTAGAACATTTATTTTTTTCTGAGAAGTAACATAAAAGCCATTATCATTTATCCCAATCTCAACATCATGATGCTGCATCCTGTGGATAGCAAAAGCCACAGCCCTTGACAAGCAATCATTAACCCTTCTCCCAAACAGAGTTTGAAAAAGATAAAAAGTTTGCTTCCCATCATTATAGATCTCAACAATAATCTTCTTGTCAGTAGGAATCTCTAAAAACAGTGTTTGCTCTTTAAAATATTTGTAGATAGCAAGCGCTGCCTTTTTATCAAGATACAAATACTCATTAATAAAGTCAATAATCTCCTTCTTAGTCTTACCAGCCATAAACTTCTCTTTCAACAACCGTCGGAATCTCCCAATATTCATGGCAAGGTCAAAACTGAGAGGCAGCATCTGAGAAAACCATGAAGGAACTGTTGGAGGCCTATTAGCAGAGGCACTTACCTGTGCAACCATTCCCCTGGCAAATTTAAATTGATAGACTTGACCTCCTAAAACAAAAATATCTCCTGGCCTTAACTTTTCTAAAAAACCTTCCTCA
>JASMFX010000158.1 GCA_030751555.1 Candidatus Woesearchaeota archaeon
AATGCCTTGTTGAGGTATTTTATAGGCGATGATGACAAATTAGACACGTTAATCATGTGTAAAAGCACAGAGATTCAACTAGTCACCTCAGACCAGAGTCTCTATGAGGCTTTGGGAAGCATACAGGATAGTGATGGATTCAAGATTCCAAAATTAGTCAAGCTATTAGAGGTAATTGATGTTGTTTCCTATGTCGCAGGCACTAGGGAGCAAAGAAAAATACTGAAAGAGGAGAGAGTAAAGGAACTAAGAACATTCGCACTTAAAACAATAAAAAAAAGTGAAGATCAGAAAACGAAAGAGAGTAATTAAAAGAGAGTAACTAATTGGAGGACATAAAATGTCAGAAAAGAAATCAGATAATAAAACAGATAATAAAACAAAGAAAGAAAAAATAATCGGAATAGATCTAGGAACTTCAAACTCAGCTGCAAGTGTATTACAAGCAGGTAAGCCAGTTATTATTCCAAGTTCAGAAGGAACAACTCAGTATGGGAAAGCATTCCCTTCAGTAGTTGGATTTACTAAGGAACATCAGCTATTGGTTGGTGAGCCAGCTAGAAGACAGGCTGTTTCCAATCCAAAAGGCACGATTCTTGCTGCTAAACGAAAGATGGGGACAGATCATAAATACAAGATTAATGATAAGGAGCATACTCCTCAGCAGATAAGTGCTTATATCCTTCAGAAGATTAAGAAGGATGCAGAGGAATTTATTGGAGAAGAGATCAAAAAGACAGTTATTACTGTTCCAGCCTACTTTGATGATAATCAGAGACAGGCAACTAAGGATGCTGGAACCATAGCAGGATTAGAGGTTGTTAGGATTATTAATGAGCCAACAGCTGCTTCACTTGCTTATGGCCTTGATAAGGTTGACAAGGAACTTAAGATACTAGTATTTGATTTTGGGGGAGGAACCCTTGATGTTACTGTCATGGAATTTGGTGATGGTGTTTTTGAAGTAAAGAGCACTTCAGGTGACACCCAGCTAGGCGGGACTGACATGGACGATGCTTTAATCAACCATATTATTGATGAATTCAAGAAATCTGATGGTTTAAATTTGAATGAAGATGATACTGCAATGCAGAGGATTAGAGAAGCAGCTGAAAAGGCTAAAATCGAATTGTCTACCACAATGGAGACTGACATAAACCTGCCTTTTATTGCTTCTACTGACGATGGTCCAAAAAATCTTGCTATGAAGCTAACTAGGGCAAAACTAGAGCAATTAGTTGGAGATATTATTGAAAAATGTAGACATCCTACTGAACAGGCATTGAAAGATGCTGGTATTGATGTAAAAGACATAGATAAGATTATTTTAGTAGGTGGTCCTACTAGGATGCCTGCTGTGAAGAAATTTGTAGAGGATATTGTTGGAAAAAAAGCAGAGAGAGGGATTGATCCTATGGAATGTGTTGCTCAGGGAGCTGCAATTCAAGGCGGAGTTTTAGCAGGCGAGGTAAAAGATATTCTTCTGCTTGATGTGACCCCTCTTACTCTAGGCATTGAGACTCTTGGTGGAGTAACTACTGAGCTCATTGCTAGGAATACGACTATTCCATCAAAGAAGAGCAAGGTATTTTCAACTGCTGCTGATAATCAGCTAGCTGTTACTATCCATGTGTTGCAGGGCGAGAGGCCTATGGCAACTGACAACAAGAGTCTTGGAAACTTTGATTTAGTGGGCATACCGCCTGCACCTCGAGGAGTTCCTCAAATTGAGGTTACGTTTGACATTGATGCCAATGGAATAGTCCATGTTACTGCTAAGGATTTGGGAACAAAGAAAGAGCAGAGCATTAAAATTACTGCTTCCCATAAACTTGAGGATACTGAAGTTGAAAAGATGAAGAAGGAGGCAGAGGAGCATGCTGATGAAGACAAAAAAAGAAAAGAAGAGATAGAAACCATAAATCAGGCTGATGCTCTTGTTTTTAGTTCTGAGAAGCTCTTTAAGGACTTTGAAGGAAAGGTTGACAAAAAGGAATTAGAGACTGTCAAAGGCAAAATTATGGAGCTCAAAGAACTCTTAAAACCTGAGAAGAAAGACTCTACTGCTATTAAGAAAAAAATGGATGAAGTGAATGAGATTGTCCAAAAAATGTCAACTGAGATGTATCAGAAAGTGGCTGAAGAGCAGGCAAAACAACAGCAAGCTCAAGGGGCTGGTGCAAAGCCAGGCGCTAAAGACTCAGATGAGAAAGTAGTTGATGCTGAAGTTGTTGATGAGAAAAAAGACAAGAAGGGTAAGAAAAAGTAATTTTCTTATTTTTTTCCTATGAAACTACCAACCAAACAAGAGTGCTATAACCTTTTGAAGAAATACAAGGCTCCTCAGAACATAATCAAACATCTTGAGGCAGTTACTAGGGTAGCTGTTGCGATCGGGAAGGCTCTTCAGGAAAAAGGGGAAGATGTTGATTCTGATGTTTTGGAGCGAGCTGGTTTGCTGCATGACTTGGTAAAATTTATTGATTTTGATAATTATGATAGATTTTCTGACCCTGAAGTGGTTGATTTCTATGAAGAGATAAAGAAAAAATATGGCCAGCACAATCATGTAAAGGCTTCAGCTGAATTAGTTGCAGAGGAGGGCTATCCTGAGCTTAGCAAAGTAATGGAACGTCATGGATTCATGTGTATTGACACTGAGGAGGGGCCGAAAACATGGGAGCAAAAGATTCTTAACTATGCAGATAAACGAGTGAAGCATAGCACTATTGTTAGTCTAAAGGATCGATTTGAGGATTTACATAAAAGATATGGTCCTCAAAACACTCCTGATTATGATGTTGACCTTAGAGATGACAAGGAAAAAGCATTTTTTGCCTTGGAAGAGGAATTGTTTTCAAAAATTGACTTAAAACCCGGGGATCTCAATGACTGATAAGGATTATTATGAAATTTTGGGAGTTAAGAAGGATTCTTCTAAAGAGGAGATTAAAAAGGCCTATAAGAAGATGGCAAAGAAGTTACATCCTGATATTAACAAGGATGATCCTGAGGCTTCTGAGAAGTTTAAAGAAATCAATGAAGCTGCTAGTGTTTTAGGCGATGACCAAAAAAGACAGCAGTATGATCAGTATGGTAAGACCGCAGAGCAGTTTGGAGGCTCTGACATGGGAGGCTTTGACTTTTCAGATTTTATGAGTGGAGGAGGCTTTGATTTTGGAGATATCTTTGACACTTTTTTTGGTGGAGGCGGCGTAAGAAGGGCTAGAGGAGATACTCGAAGAAGAGGTGCTTCTCTAAGATTTGACCTTGAGGTTAGTCTTGAAGAGGTGTCTACTGGAGTAGACAAAAAAATAGTTATCCCTAAATTAGAATCTTGTAAGGTTTGTAAGGGATTAGGCGTGGAGAATAAGTCTGATTTAGAAGAGTGCGGAGTTTGCAAAGGAAGTGGATACGAACGAAGGGTTCGTAGGACTCCATTTGGCATGTTTTCTACAACTACTGGTTGTTCAACCTGTGGTGGTGAGGGGCAGATCATAAAAAAGCCTTGCCATGAATGTAGTGGAACAGGAAGGGTTGAAGTAAGAAAAGATCTAGAGATTAAGATTCCGGCAGGTGTTGAGACTGGGATGAAATTAAGAGTTGCTAATGAGGGAGAGGCAGGAGCTAAAGGCGGCCCTCCTGGTGATTTATTTATTGTTGTCCATGTTGCTGACCATGAATTATTTGAGCGTGATGGCGAGGATTTGAATATTGATGTTCCAATTAGTTTTACACAGGCAGCTTTGGGAGATGAGGTAAAAGTGCCCACTCTAGAGGGTTCAGCTAATCTAAAAATACCTGCTGGTACTCAGACTGATACTATTTTTAGGATGAGGGGAAAGGGCTTGCCTTCTCTACAGGGCTATGGAAAAGGCTCTCAAAATGTTAAGGTTATTATTAAGGTTCCTGATAAGCTAAGTAGAAAAGAGAAGGAATTGATTAAAGACTTAGATAAAGAGTTTAGAAAGAAAAAAGGTTTTCTAGAGAAGTTATTTGGCTGATTAATCTGGTGAGAATGCAGGGCTTTTTTCATATTGGGTTTGGCAGTCTCTGCAGTATTTTAATCCTCTATTATCCATAGCAAGGTTTACCCAGTCTAGTCTACTTGTTGGTATTGACATGATGCAATCCTCTGGTGAGACAATGTCTGGATCGTGGTCTTCTTTGATACCTGCAAACCCGTGTGAGATTAATTCATGATCTACCATGACCATTGCGTAGGCAAGCTGTTGCTCTGGAGTGTAATTTTCAACAAGTTTCATTGGGAAGAATATTGCTTGGTTTCCAGTGTCCTCGCTTTCTGTGTTCATTATAGGCATATGGACTCCCTCTGCTTTGAAACCCCTTCCAGCAAGGTAGGGCAGTGGCTTTTCAGCTGTACCTAGTTCTGGCGCAATGACATTATGATTGAAAAGTACTTCAATAACATTAGGGAACCCAAATTTCTCTGCATGGTTCTTGATTATGTTTATATAATTGTAGGCAAAATCAATACCTTGATCAGCAATACCTTTCCGTATTGCAGAAACATAGACCTCAATAGGATCTTTATCTTCTTTTAGAGCTTGATAGATCCAAGGTTCGTTTTCTTTGGCATGTTTTAGAACATCATCTAACTTGAGATAATGTTGTATCTCTAGGTACCTTCTTCTGAATATCTTTTCTTCAAACCTTTCAGTAGACTCTTCAGTAGCAACTTTTCTCTCAGGTTTTGTTAGCTCTACAATATTATGAGAATCCCACTTAATTGGGCTTTGTCTAAGTCTACGAATTATCTGGGTAACTACTGCATTATTTGGTTCATCTGTTAGGACTACAAAATCAACTGGCATGAGGTATGGGAATTGTTTAGCCTTTATAAATTTTGGCTAATTTATTGAGAACTTTGATTAACTATCAAAAATGTCAAAGTTCTCAAAGAGAGCTTTGAATAATTATTCATAAAATGAGGGTTATTCAAAGCTATCTATCACTGAGAAAGAACTAATTTAACATGAGCCTCTTAGACAGCATCTTCCTTGTCTGCAATGGTATGCATCACCAAACTCTGCCCTACAAGAATATGCTGTTTTAAGGAGTTTATCTCCATCGCAGGAGTATTCATTTAATCTAGTATCTTTACAATGGTCAGAGTAATCCCTTGATGCACCAGCCCTGTTGAAGATGTTTGCATAGCCTGCTTCCATGAGATCTCTTCCACCATCTGAGTCAGTGCAGGACTCAACAAGGATTGAAAAAACTTGGGAAGCATGGCCTGTTACACCATAATCTGCACTATCTAAGGCCACTACTAAAACTGCAAGAACCAGTGTAACTGCTAGAATAGATCTGAATTGATGCTTTTCATTCTTCCACTTAACCTTTTTGATGTGGGATAGTATCTTCTTTACCATTAAAGTCTATTTGGAATTATGAGTATTTAAATGTTTTGTTAAGTTGTAAGTATTGTTCAATTCGATAATCTGTTCACACTTTTAATATTCTTCTAATTTT
>JASMFX010000159.1 GCA_030751555.1 Candidatus Woesearchaeota archaeon
ATTGTAAACGTGAGCGATGACTTGGTTCAAGTTGAACTATTCTGTGATGGTGATGATGGAGACCAACCGTATAATTTTAGCATTGACTTTGGAGATGGAAGCAATGTTTCAATCCCAGGCAATAACTCAGATGATGTCACAGTATTCCACAATTATACAATCGGTTTATTCTACTCAAACTGCACTATCCATGATGCAGATGGAGATGTAAATATATCTGAAACTATTATGATCAATACCTCTAAACCGGATTTTACTCCAGGATTTACAGTTGATCTCAGTCTTGACTCACTAACTGAATTAAATGCAAGTAACATTGCAACTGCTAATTTTACATGTGATGTGAATGGAGGAAGCTCACCTTACAGTTATGGTCTTAACCCAGGAGATGGATCTGGAATTGGAGGAATCCCTCCAACAACTCAAGACACAATAAGCTTTAGTCATGATTATTCAATAGGTCTGTTTACTGCTAATTGCACTGTAATAGATAATAACTCAGTCATGAATATATCAAATAATGTCATTATAAACATCTCACAACCCCCTCCACCAGGTTTAATAGCAAGTCTAGCAATCGACAGCATCCAAGAGACTCAAAACAGCACATTTATTGTTAATAGCACTTGCAGTGTAACTGGTGGAACCCCCTTATTCAGTTATGGCTTTGATCCAGGAGATAATTCAGGAATAGCAGGCATTCCACCCTCTAGCTCAACCTCTGCAGCTTTTTCACATGAATATGCAGAAGGCCTCTACACCACAAACTGCTCAGTAACTGATGGCAATAGTATTACAAACAGATCTGCTAATATCCTACTCAACCTCACACCTACACCAATACCCGCAATAAGAGTAGCCACACTTACAGCTAATGTAACCCATGGAGATGCACCTCTATCAGTAGGATTTAATTGTTCATTAGAAAATGTTACAATTCCTGTTCAATACGGAATGAATTTTGGAGATGGATTAGTTATCGTGTCTCCATTTAGTATAAATAATCTATCAAGACTATTCAATCATACCTATGAGACAGGTTTCTTTAATGCACAATGCGCTGCATTAGACGATGATGGAGTACAAGTGTATTCAAACTTTATCAACATAACAGTCACTAAACCTCAAAATAATGCTCCAATCATTAATTCATTTTTCCCTTCAGACACAACACCAACAATTGCTGAAAGCACTAGCCAACTCTTTAACATAAGCGCATCTGATCCAGATCTAGATAATCTAAGCATAAACTTCTTTGTAGATAACGCATTAGTAAACAGCCCAACGAGCTCATTTATTTTCAACGCACCAGATGTTAATGAAAGCGAGATATATTTTATCAGAGCAGAGGTTTCAGATGGCAATCTTAGCGTAACACAATACTGGAACCTAACAGTAACTCCAGTCCCTATTTCAGATGTTCTCGATGGGAACACAACAAACTTCTCAGAACTACCAGATATTGAGAGGGCAGATAATGTTACTCTAGAAAATCAAGTCTCTGGAAGAATCAACTTTTTAGAGACATTGAATCTTTCACAGGTTGGAGATCTGGATAACAGCGTTGTCATATCCAATAACCTAGTTTCCATAAATTCAGATGCCTTGCCCCAACTAAATAGATCAGCAAGAATAACACTAAGAGGACTTTCCTATACAACAACCCCAGTAATCTTCTTTAATGAAGGTTTTACAACCAATCCAAATGAAGTTAACACACCATGTGATTTTTGTACCTTAATCTCATTTACACCATTCCCAACAACAGATGGGGAAGTTATTTTTGAAGTAGAACATTTTTCAAGCTTTGCAGTTGGACAAAACCAAAGTACACCAACTCCAGCAGAACCAGTTATCAAAAAGACAAAAAAAGATGAGTTCAAAATCGAGAGACTTAGACTGAGTAATGAAGTCCTCCAACCAGGAGACACCTTAGTAACTGCAACAAACATTAAGAATGTGGGAGACAAAAGCACAAAGACAGGAAAAGTCACAGTTGTAATTCCTGAACTAGGTTTAAGAAAAAGAATTGGCCCTTTCAAGGTAGGAAAAGACGATGATATTCTGAAACAAGTAGCACTTGAACTCCCTAAAGATACTCCACCAGGAGAATATGTAGTTAGGATAACTGTTAGCTCCCAAAAAGAAAGAAGAGTAAAACATAGGTTTATTAGAGTAGATTAAATTCTTTATATTGTGATATGGTATTCAGGATATAGACGTTTCCTTTCTATCTTTGCACCACAATAATATTTATATACTTAGCTCCTTGTAAAATACCATGAAAAAGAGGCAAAAAAGGGGTGATAGATACCTCTACTTTCTTCTCTATTCAATGTTTATATTTGTAATTCTCATAGGCAACCTTAATCCTCTGCGTAGCATTCAATTCGAAGATGCTACCCCTGGACAAGACTTAGAAGTGAGAGTAAGTATTGTAAACGAACTAGGAAGAGACCTGGAAAATGTAAGATTAAGAGCAATGGGTTTAGACATTGACACCTTTGATGCAAGAGGGACCATAGATATAGATGGCAAAGACTCTACTACGAAATATATCTATCTTCCAATTCCAAAGTATACAGCACCAGGAGACTATTATGTAAAGTTTACCCTAAGCCACAAAGACTTTAGAAGGGTAAAGTATCGAGAGATTAGGGTAGTTTAATCCATAAACTAATTAAACCCCTGCCAATCTTCTTCTTTTATGGAAATGATTAAGGAAGGCAAAGCCACAATCAAGGCAGAAACCCCTAAAATAGTCTCAAAAGAGATGGGAGTTTTCTACAATCCTGTCATGAAGTTTAATAGAGGCACCTCTATCCTGCTCCTAAACACTCTGGAAAAGAAAAACATGAAAATATGCTTGCCTTTAGCAGCATCAGGCATAAGAGGGGCAAGATTTGCTCTGGAACTGCCAAAAAACAAGATCAAATCTATCGACATGAATGACCTCAATCCAAAAGCCTGCTCAATGATGAAGAAAAATCTTAAACAAAGCAAGGTTTCTCAAAAAAAAGTAAAGATCACTAACGAGGAAGCCAATAAATTCCTCATGCAAGGCAATTGCTATGATTATATTGACATTGATCCCTTTGGCTCTCCAAACTATTTTCTAGATGCAGCAATAAAGCGACTCTTTCGTTATGGAGTATTAGCAGTTACAGCGACAGATACAAGCTGCTTAGCTGGATCTTTTCCTAAACCCTGCTTGAGGAAGTATTGGGCTACCCCAAAAAGAGATCACAACATGCATGAAACAGGTTTGAGAATCCTGATTAGAAAATGCCAACTCGTTGCTGCACAATACGACAAAGCATTGACACCTATCTTCAGCTTTTACAAAGATCATTATTACCGAATCTTCTTTACAATGGATAAAGGAAAGGAAAGAACAGATAAGATCATAAACCAGCATGGCATGTTCAATGAAGCTGGGCCTTTATGGCTAGGCAGATTATGGGATCCTAAGCTTGTTGCTAAGATGTGTAAGGAAAACAAGGAAGAGGAAAATCAAGCATTTCTAGATATTCTTAAGAAAGAATCAGTCATACCGATCGTAGGCACCGCTAAGATTCACAGTATTGCAGAGAAGAATAAATTAAAGCGTGTCCCAAAAACAGAACCATTGCTAAAAGCTGTTAAAGCAAAAGGGAAAAAAGCCACTGTCAGCCACTTTGATAACCTGGCTATACGTACAAATCTTCATCTAAAAGCCTTTGAAACGCTTTGTAAAAAACAGAGTTCTAAGTAAAGATTTATAAATAAACCAGAGTTTTCGTACTTGAAGAGTGTTGAATTCAAAATGTCAAGAAAAAATAAACAGGAACGTTGGAAACAAAAAGAAAAAACGCCAAGATTACCTCGATGGCCACTTTATCTCTTAGCTCCAGCATTAGGATTTGCTATCTTACACTCAGCCTTAACCAGGAATAGTGAAGATATAATAATCCCTGCTACAACAACTACGATTCCTCAGATTATTGATCATAATCCAGAAAATCCTCCCGAGAAAGATCCCTGGAGTTTTTTGCAAGAACCAATCTCATATAAAGCAACAAGTGAAAAAGAAATCCTTGATAATCTTGTTCCTGTAGGTCCCATAGGGAGTATCGAAAGAGGGTCTACGTCTTACTTGAAGCTAAGGACAACAATTTGGCCAGAAGTGGCAAGACACATTAGAGAAGGAAACCTAAAATCTGGCAAGATGGATATGACCGCAACTTTTCAGCACTACGTAATACCCAGTGACTTGAGAAAAGCTAAAGCAACGATTGAATATTCCAAACTCGCAGAATCCTTCATGTATGAGCAATTGCCAGGACTTGATAAATTCAATATTAAGTGGACGACAGTTGGAGGAGATGAGACAGAGAATTATACAAAGGATTTTCATAGTCGTGCCTTCATTGGAGAAGGAATTGTAACACTAAAACTGGCTACAGTATTTAATATAGATGAACCAGGGAATACACAAGAAATACCTGTAAGTAGTTGTTCAACAGGAGCAAGGAGTGATACCAGGATCCATAAAGGAGCAGAAGATTACGACTTTTGATATCTGTTTATACCCACAAATCGAATAGCAGTTGTTGCCCCATTCTCAGAGATCATCCCACTCACCTTGAGAAAAAAATTACGAAGTTATCATGAAAGGTATGGGACATCTACACTAAAGGAGTCTTTAGAAGCATCAAGTGAAGCCTTGAGTCAAGCATTAGGAAAACAATATGTATCTCAAGTGGGTGTTCCGAATGGATTAGAACATGTACTGTACGCAAGAAAACTGCTCGAGGCTGACAAATACAAATGGGTAGCAAATGCAGAACTATGGCATAAAGATCAAAATCTAAACCAACGATTAATCCAATTTTATGAGGATCCAGTGCAATCTATGAGAGAAATCAAAGAATTGGCACCATCCCATTGAAAAGATACTACCTAAATAATGCTCATAATCCCTCTCTCAGGAAGAAACATTTATATATCCTTAAAACCAATAGACTAAAATCACAATAATATGAGGTGTTAAAGTGGAAAAAAAGCATAAAGTTGCATGGTTAGTATTCTTAATTGCATTAGCAGGCGTTTCGTTAAACGATCAAGGAGTTATCAACATAACAGGCAATACAATAAAATGTATTGAAGGACCTTTAGATAACTACAGATGCTATCCACTTGACGCAGAGAGCCCTTACATTCTACAAAGAGAATATCAGTATGAAAATTGTCAACATACATACTTTAACCTAGAAACTTGCAGTAATGGGGAAACCTGTAACAGAGTAACTAAACAGTGCAGCTAACCAATTGTTCGCCTAACATCAGTTACTTCAACACTCTGAACCCCATTTACTTCTTTTATTTGTTCTTCTAGAGCATCAGTAGAACCCTTTTCTTCATCCATAACAAAGGTTATTTTCATTGCTTTGAGCCCAAAAGCCACTGGCTCTTCCTCTGTCTTAAATTCAGACTCATCGCAAAATTGCCCAATAAGCTTCTTAGCCTTTTCAGTAACCTCATTAAGATTAGTCTCAGGACTCTCAGGCATGATTTTTAGTGTTATGATAACGCTTGCCATTTTAATTAGGACCAGTAAACCCGCATTCAGGGCATTTATATGCTGCTGCAATCTCTCTACAATGCTTGCATCGTATAATCTCAAATTTGCTGCATTTTGGACATTTAAACTTAACATTCCCTGATTGGTTTGTTATGTTTTGCCTACAAGACATACATCTAAGTTGGTTTTCCATAAAGCTCAGAAACTTGAACCTACTTAAAAAGCTTACTGTTTTAATATGGTTACTTTTCCTTCCCCACCCCAACCCAAATCACCCCCCTAAAGTTAAAACAAAACTATTTAAAGCGATTTGAATGGAGTATCTTCTAGGGGGTAACAAAGGTATAATGGGTATAGATATCAAACCACCGGAGCCACCAGAGACTGCGGCTGCGCCAAAAGAGAAAAAAGGCTTCTTCGCATCTCTATTTAGCAAAAAAGCTAAAGAAGAGGTAGATCTTACACAAAAACCTACTCCTAAATCTTCTGATCCACATCAAAACAAGCAAGAACAAATCAGAAGAGAGTATCATGCTCTGGATAATCATAAAAGACGAATGGATCATGAACTAAGGCAGAGAAAAGAATATGTGGATTCTCAGGAAACAGAAGTATCACAGCGAGAAAAAGAAGCAGAACAAAAGCTGAAAAAAGCAAAAAACCTGCCTAGCCATCTTAAGAATGAACTAAAGTCCAAAGAAAATGAGATCAATACCCAACAAAAAGAGCTTGTAGGAAGCCAAAGAAGCCTTGCCAGAGACCAAACAATCTGGGAAAAAAAGAAATCCAGCTTAAAAACTGAGATAGATGATCTCCAAGCCAGGGTCAAGGATCTAGAAACCACTAAGGATGAAATTGATTCTGTAGTAAGAGAAAAGCAAGTAGACCTAGATAAAATTTCCAGGCAAAGCACCTCAACAAAAAAAGATGTAGATAAAAGACTCGAAGTCTTATCTGCAAAAGAAAAGGAGATAGAATCACTTGAAAGCTCATTGAAAGAACAAAGCACAAAAATAACTGAAAAGGCTGAGCAGATCGTGATAAAGGAAAAAGAACTGCTCAAAAGAGAAAAACCTATAGAAAACAAAGAAGCTTGGTGGGAGAGAAGACTTCAAAGAATTAAGGAAGAAATAGAAGAAACCCAGGCAAAAAAGGAAGCTATCATTGATACTATGTCGAGTAGAGAGGCTCTCATCGACAAGCGTGAACAAGAAGTGCGCCTAACTGAAGACGAAACAGAAAGACAAAAAAAGGAAGTGGAGCGAGCAACCCATATAAAAGATGATCTAAAAGAAAAGGAAAAATCCTATCTAGATAAAAAGGAACAACAAAATATCCAAGAAAAAGAATTAAAGGAAAAAGACGCTAAGGTAACCCACAAAATCAACTGGTGGATGAGACATCTAAGATCACTCCAGAGAAAAAAGGATTCCTTAGGTGAAGAAAATAAAATCCTGAAAGAATCCATTTTTGAGATGGAAGATCAAGTCAAGCAGATTGATAATGAACTCGCAGGAAGGAAAAGCTCCTTGACAAAAACAAAAAACGCAATGAGAGAAAAGGAAGCAATTCTAAATAAGTTTGAGGAAAAAATTAAGAAGAAAGCAGTCAACTTTGCCAATAGGGAAGAAGAACTCAATAAATTTGAGGAAGCCCTGCATGCAGTAAAGGCAGAGCTTGCCAAGTCTCATAAGGATCTTGATGCAACAACAAAAAACAAATCAGCACTTATTGAGAAAAAGGAAAAAGAGATGCTTATAAGAGAATCAGAGATTAAAAGCAAGCTCGAAGCAGTCCAGACAAGCTTGGACACTCTCCAGGGAAAGAAAACCAAGATAGAATCAGAGATAAAAGAAGGCCAAAAGCAGATAAAAGAAAGAACAGATGCAATCGTTGCAAAAGAATCATCCCTC
>JASMFX010000160.1 GCA_030751555.1 Candidatus Woesearchaeota archaeon
ATATTTTGAGTTTGGCAAAGAATCAATTAGCAAAGCTATCCAAGAAATTAAGTTAAAAGAAACACCTCTTAAAATAAAGCAAAGAATCATTAAACTATCACATGACAGATTAGGAATGTATATCAACAGGGATGTTGCAAGGAGCCTTAATCTTAAAGGAGGGGAAGAGGTCTATGTCTCTTTGCCTGATAAGAAGCATATTTTGATTGATGTGAAGACATAATTTGCAAGTGAAGATTTTAGAATCCTATTTAATACGCTGCATAACTGTATCTAGTTGTTTTTGTAGGTTGTATAATTTATAGGCAGTTTGCCAAGCTCTAAGTCCTACTGGGTCGCTTTGTGAAAGTATGGAAGATTTGATTTCATCTGTTCTCTGCATAATGCTTGGATTTACCTCTGATCCATTATTCTTATCTAATAGATAGTTGAATGCCTTTACGGCATCTCCTTGAAAATGCTCGAGCATTGCAGTTGCAAGTGCTGTGCCTTGAGAATGTTCATCCATTGGAGTACTCGAATCAGGGGATAGCCATCTAAGTCTATATCTTGTTAATGTAAAGTGTATGTCTTGCTTTAGGTCTGTATGAGTAGGATCAATATACTGTAGCCCTGCCAGGGGAAAGAGTAGACCTGCAGCTTCTTCAGCCATGTCACAAAATTCTGGATCAAAATCTGCAACATTGTGGAATCTAGACTCATGTCCAAGGTAGACAGCATGCCCTAGTTCATGGAGATAGGTTTCAAGAGTGCCAGCATAGCTATGATCAGTCATATGAATTTCTTGAGAGAGATCATGATGAATTCCAGAAGCATTGCCCTCCAATTTATCTTTGAATATTGCTTTTAAGGCTTTAGGGACTGGGTTGCCAGTTAGTTTTTCAAAAATTCTATTTCCATAATCTATGATATCTCCATACTTAGCTTCCTCAGTTTTCCAAGAGGCATCGCTGTTTTTTCTAGTGTACCATCGAAGTCCAAGACTACTTAGCTTCTCATTATTTTTAATCATGTATTCGAGCCATGATTTCTGTTGATCAAGTTTAGTTTGCAGTTTTTTTAATCTACTTCTAGCCCATCGGTAACGCCAAGGAGGTTTTTCCTTGTCTAGTTTTGATCCATGTTTTAGCTCTATTTTTTCAATGGTTTTGGTGTGTTTTTCAATGCCATAAAATAGGGCATTAATATTAACACGATGATGCCTCATTCTGTAGTCTTCATCTACACTTGAAATTACAAGATCTTCCAGAGGAGCTACAATAGAACTATTAGATGGTTGGATTGAATACTTAGGATTATCAATTGTTCCCCAGATATCTATGCTTCTTTGCATTGGTGTAAGAGGTGGGGGCCTAGATGTTGGAGGCTTGGGTGGTGGATCTGGCTCAAGAGGTTCAGGTTCAGTTTTTGGTATATGAGGCCTTTCCCATCGCTCAAGTGGCTTTATGGTTGATGTTGCGTGAGATCTCTCAATTGTTGATGTGCCATCAGAGGGTTTTGAAGGAAAAATTAGAAAATATGAAAGAAGTGAAACTAGTCCTGTAACACCAATATAGGGCAATAATGACTTTTTAACTCTTTGTAGCATTCTATCATGCGGGATTTTTAACCCTATTTAAAGCTTTCTATATTTGTTACTTAAAAGTAGCAAATAAATGGTAATAGAATAGGACTATTTATACTCAAAAACAGCAGAATTCTTTATTGTTGATCTGATGTCGTAGGATAGATTTTCTTCAGCTGCTTTCAAATCAGCGGATTTTGCCCTTAGCTCAGGGTGTTGAGGGACAAAATAGCTGCAACAATCCCCATAAGGCTCTTTAGAGATCTCTCCAGTCCCTATTTTATCGGCGAGATTGATAATTTCCTGCTTGTCAAAGCCAATTAATGGAGTGAGGACTTGTAGAGGTGATTCTGCATACACTGCTTGGAGATTATCAAGTGTCTGAGAAGCAACCTGGCTGATCGAATCGCCGGTTACTAAAAATCTTGCTTTGTGTTGGTTTGCAATCTCAGCAGCTATCTTTAGCATTACCTTGCGATAGATTAACATGCGCTGCTCTGCCTTGACTTTTTTAATGATCTCCTTTTGGATATCTTCAAAATGAACAATAAACAACTTTGTTTTAATTTGAAATTTTGAGAGCTGGGTTGCTAGCCTCTCGATCTTATCCTGGACTGATTTTGTCAAGGTGTTCTTGTTTTGAAAGTGCACGAGGAGGACTTCACAGCCCCTCTTCATCATCATGTAAGCTGCAACAGGAGAATCAAAGCCTCCAGATAGAAGGGTAACTACTTTCTGTCGTGGATCGGTTGGGAAGCCGCCAACACCTTTAATATCCTCAAGTGAGAGATATGCAAAGTGGTTTGCAATCTCAACCTTTAGATCCATGTCAGGAGATTCCATTTTTGCTTTTTTCTTTAGCTTGTCAACCACTTCCTGGCCAAGTTTATTGTTAAGCTCCATAGAATCAAATGGAGATTCTTTTTTCCTTCGTTTTGCACTTATTTTAAATGTTGAGAATTTTTTATTTTTGAGCATTGCGATGGACTGTTTTTTCAGTTCTTCTAAGTCGAGCTTGCATTTGACTGCTGGTGAAAAATAGGCAATACCTGGAATCTTTTTCAGGATATCAGAGGCTTTTTCAGTTTCTTTTGTCTCTACAACAATGTGACTCATGTCTTGAAAAATGTTAGTTGCTAAGGAACCCAACTTTTTTTCACAATTCTTTATCAATAGCTTTTCAAAATAACTTCTGTTTTTTCCTTTTAATGCAATTTCAGCATAGTGGATAATAATGCAATTTGGTTTCATTAGGAATACCGCTCTAGGTGAATATCTTTCTTATCTACACCCTTGCTTTCAAGAAGTGCCTTGGTATCATTAACCATCTCCTTTAATCCGCAGATATAGAATGTTTTGTTGCTAAGATCCTCTGGAAGGTGTGCTTGAACTCTGCCCATTGAGCCTTCCCAGTTTTCTCTGCTCAATGTGGGAGTGTAGGTGAAGTTGGGATACTTATCTATCAGAGCGCAGAGATCATCATGCATACAGAGGTGTTCCTTGCTTCTTACTCCAAATATCAGATGAAAATTCTTTTCAGGTGATTTTGGGAGAAACTCTAGCAGCATGCTGTGGAAAGGTGCAACTCCTGTCCCATTTGCAATGAACCAATGCTCTTTGTTTTCTGTTTTTTCATCAAAGAGAAATCTGCCAAAAGGGCCTTTTAATTCAAATTCGTCTCCAGGTTTAGATTTCCACATTATTGGAGTGCTTAATCCTTCTGGAATGAGCTTGTAGAGAAAATCAATAGAATCTTTCTGAGAGGGTGGATTAAATAATGAGTAGGGCCTTAGTTTTGTCTTTCCATTTTCCTCAATAACAATACTGATGAATTGGCCTGGTTTGAAGGTGAGGTCTGCTGGAGCTGTTAGTTTCATTAGTTTTATGGAATCAGCTATTAATTCATTGCTAATAACCTTTGATTTGAAGTTCATAACCATTTTAGAGAGAAGAAGAGGGTTGTTTAAATATGTAACGGATCTATTGATAGGTTCCGGGAAGAGGTGCACTACGCATTCTTAATTTTGCATTACTAGCTCTGAGGTGAGCCTCAAAGGATATTTGCGAAAGAGGTCTTTCAATTCTCATGTCAAAAAAATTATCATTAGGCTCTGCCTTAAATCTGCAAAACATGCTCCAGGGATGAGAATCGCTTTTCTTTAGATGATGAATTATGGCATATTTGTCATCATCATCCCCTAGACGGTCTGTCACGAGTATGTGCGGTCTTATTTTTTCGGACAGATTGATATAATACTCGCAAGTTCTTGCGATAAAGTAGTCTATCCCCAATTGCTCAAAAACCTTACCCATACGATTTAATGTATTCCAGTCATGTTCAAGAACAACGGCTGTTTGAAAATAGGGTAGTTCTGATTCTCGATTATACATAGTAGATGGAGTTATTCATTGATATTTAAAGATTGAGGCTGGAAGAGGTGGAATTAGATTAGATAAGTTTTATAAACTTGAAAGTACCCCATTTCTTCATGAAATTATTGGAATACAGGGGTAAGGAGTTATTTAAAAAGGTAGGAATTTCTTTGCCCGATAGTGTTGTGGTTTCAGCTGATGATTACGAGTCCAAGATAAAGGAATTCTTAGGGAGCCATAAAGAAGTATTACTAAAAGCCCAAGTAATCGGTGGGAAAAGAAAAAAGCTCGGATTGATCGATGAGGCCACTGATGTTGACGGGGCTTTGGAGAAGGCAAAGGCCATTTTCGCAAAGGAATACAACAAACTGCCGATTGAATCGATCCTCGTTGAAGAAAAAGTTAATGTTGATGATGAATACTACTTTTCTATTGTATATGACTCCGGTAGTAGGAAGCCAATGATCATGTTTATCAAAAGTGGAGGGATAGATGTGGAGGATTCTAAAGAAGAAGTGATAACCCAGACCTTTTCACCAAATAGAGGATTAAGTGATGAAGAAGCAAAGCAGTTTTCAGAAAAGGTTGGCTTAGATACTAATTTTGTAGAGGTTTGCGTTAAAGCTGTAAAGTGTTTCAGAGATTATGATTGCAGGATACTAGAGATTAATCCATTAATCAAGACTCAAAAAGGATTCATAGCAGGGGATGCTAAGGTAACCATAGATGATTCAGCTGTAAAGAGAGTTGAAGAGTTCAAAGAGGTAGAGGATCCTGAAGATAAGACATTTTTAAGCCCCATGGAGATGGAGGCAAGAAAGATAGATGAAGATGACCATAGAGGTGTAAGCGGGAAAACATTTGTAGAGTTTGACGGCGACATAGCAGTGTTAGCTTCTGGAGGGGGAGCATCTTTAACTTGTATGGATGCAATGGTTGAGGCAGGAGGAAAGGCAGCGAACTATACAGAATACTCTGGAAACCCTCCGAAAGAGAAAGTTGTAAAGTTAACAAAATTAACACTCTCCAAAAAAGGACTTAATGGATGCTTGGTAGTTGGCGGGACAGCTAACTTTACAGATATCTTTGAGACCCTATCAGGATTTGTTGAAGGTTTAGGATTAGTAGAGCCAAAAGTTGATTATCCCATCATTATTAGAAGGGCTGGGCCTCGAGATAAGGAAGCCAAAGAAATGGTTGAGAGGTTTGCTAAGGATAAAGGATACAATATCACTTTTTATGGTGAAGAGACACCCATGACTGTTGCTGTTAAAGAGATTGTACAAAAAGTTAAGGAGTATAAAAATGCTAACTAAAGATATGCACGTATTGGTCCAGGGAATGACTGGCAAAGAAGGTTCTAGAGCTACAAAGGAGATGCTTGATTATGGAACTAAGGTGACTTGCGGGGTTACTCCAGGCAAAGGAGGCCAGGAAGTTGAAGGATTGCCTGTTTTTAATTCTGTATCAGAAGCAATGAAGCATGATCCAAAAATTGAAGCAACAGTTTGTTTTGTTCCGCCATTGTTTTTGTATGGCGCTGCTAAGGAGGCATTGGATGCTGGGATCAAATTGATTGTCATTATTTCAGAGAATGTTCCTATCCAAGATTCTGCAAAGCTAGTGGAAGAGGCTAATGAGAAGGGCATAAGGATTATTGGTCCTGCATCTGTGGGCATTATTAGAGTAGGAGAGGCAAAGATTGGCAGTGTAGGAAGCGACGAGAGAATGTATACTAAAGGACCTGTGGGGATTGTATCCAAATCAGGAGGTATGTGTGGTGAAACTTCATTAATCCTTACCCAGCAGGGCATTGGTCAGAGCACTGTGGTTGGCATTGGAGGGGATCAGATCATAGGGACTAGCTTTACTGATATGTTTGAGATTTTGGAGAATGATGATGAGACCAAGGTTATTGTTATGTATGGAGAGATAGGCGGCCAATATGAAGATTTAGCTGCTCAGATGATTAAGGATAAAAAAATAACAAAGCCTGTTGTGGCTTTTATCTCTGGTCAGTTTGCAGAGAGCATGAGTAGAGATCTTGCAATGGGACACGCAGGAGCTATTATTGAAAAGGGCCAGGGAAAGGCCAAGGATAAGAAAAAATTATTAAGGGATGCTGGCGTATTAGTTGCAGATTATCATGATGAAATACCTGCTTTGGTGAAAAAAGCAATGAACAAAGGTGATTGAGATGGAATTTAAAACAAGCATAAGCAAAATGACAGAAAAGGACCATATCATAAGAGGAGAGAAGCTCTCTGGATTAGTGGATGGTAGCTTTTCAGATGCTATTTTTCTGATTTTACGAGGGAAAAAGCCAAGCAAGCAAGAGTCAAGAATCTTTGAGGCTATGCTAACCCTAAGCATTGATCATGGGATGGGAACTTCATCATCTCTAACCTCCAGATTTGTTGGATCAACAGGAAATACTATTAATGTTGCTGTGGGAGCTGGAGTTTTGGCTCTGGGCAATCATCATGGTGGAGCAATTGAAAAGGCTATGGAGCAGCTCAGCGATGTTGATGATGTTGGGAGCTTTGTTGAGAAGAGTCTTAAGGAAAAAAATGTTATCTATGGGTTTGGGCATAAGATCTACAAAGAGGAAGATCCACGAGTTACACAATTACTTGATATTTGTAAAAAGGAAAAGTTTAGTTCTATGTTTGTTGATGAAGCTTTAGCTATTGAGAAGAAAATCGAAGAGAAGAAAGGCAAAAAGATCTGCTTGAATGTAGATGGTTTTATGGCAGCTGTTCTTTTAGAGATGGGTTTTTCTGCTGAGGCTGGGAGAGGAGTCTTTATTGTTGCAAGAGTCCCTGGCTTGCTCGCACAGGCAGTTGAAGAGAAGGAGAATGAAAAGCCTGTAAGAAGAGTAGCTGAAGAAGATATTGTTTATGATGGTGATTAACTCGCTTCACAAACTAGCTCAGAATTTGGCAGTGATTGGGAGAGATTTTGCATGATAATGGGATGCTTCTCTATTGTTTTATTTCTCATCAAGATTTTTAAGTGCAATCTTAGTTCAATTTTGCCATCTTGAACAAGAGCTTTGAAGTCCCACTTAGGTATCTTTGTTAGTTGAGATTTTGGAATTTCCAAGAACTTAGAGGCTTCCTGAATTTGTAAGCCAGATACAAGGCCTTTTTTATCAATATCAATCACAATGTTTTCACATTCAACTGATTTTTGATAAGTGCCATTGACTTTTTTAAAGAAGAGAATATCATACTCAAAATCGTAATCCATTTTTCCTTTCATAATTTTTTTTATCATTTTTATAATCTTGGTCGCTGCTTATTATCTATCAAGTAAAATGTGATGAGATGTATTGATACTGGTTGGATATCCAATATGATTTTCAATACATCATTACTGTGATTATAAAATGCAGCATAATTCCCATTGTATTGTTTTCCTACCAAAATGGGGCATTTTCCTAATAAAATATCTTTAATGATTATTTCTTTAAAAACCTTTCTTTCTTGTTCATTTAGGCGAAAATATGTGTGATTAGTAGAGATGAATGATTTTGAACCGTATTGATTGATTAATTCCATAAACTGGGCAATCCCTATTTTTTCTCTTATTTGATGTCCTTTTTTCATTTCTGATCATGGTATTGTCAAAATCGTAAGTTTTAAATATTTGAATGATTGAACAGTCAATGTTGATGAACTTACCTGATTATCAGTCAGGCCCCATACTTTATTCTTT
>JASMFX010000161.1 GCA_030751555.1 Candidatus Woesearchaeota archaeon
GCACTGCAATAACCTGTACACGAGGCTTTCCCTCAGCAATATAAGAGCCATACATCCCAAAATGAGTCCCAAATTCAATAATAACAGCATCATTAGGTATATTCTTTCTAAGATCATCCAAGACATCATTCCCAGAAGTTCGAGACAATTTATTCTCTAAAGCATCAAAATGCGTCTGGTGCAAATCAACTTGTTTTAGAACAGGAACTTCCTCCTGATTCATTATTACTCTTAATTCATCTACAGGATTACCCTCAAAGATTCCAATTAAGCGCATATAATCCACAATATTATTAACAGGCATAGTTGCATCTGGCATAGATAGGATAATAAGCCTCCCTTTTTAAATTTTAGCAAAATTCATTATTTTATTTCAAAAACGCAATATTAATAAATCCACTACTCTTTACATCAAATATGATATTCGGCAAATTCCAGCGTATTACTATAATAAAGTCAAGAAGACCAGTTGTCCATGACATTAATGAACAGCTCCAATGGCTAGGAAGCTCTCTTGGATTATTCAATCTTAGAGATAAAGACAAATCATGCTTTCGCATATTTATCGAGCTTTTAAAATCTTCAAAGAAAAAAGACCCATTATCCTCTGATGAATTAGCTAATAAGCTCAAGCTAAGCAGAGGGACTGTCATGCACCATATGAACAAGCTCATGGGAGCTGGAATTGTTGTCCATGAAAATGGAAAATACCTTCTAAGGGTTGAAAACCTTGAAGTCTTAATCAATGAATTACAAAAAGATATTCAAAGAACAACCGAAGATCTAAAAGAGATTGCTAAAGAGATAGATAAAGTTTTAGGGCTGTGAATCAAGTATTTCTTACCCCATAGAAGTCAAACACCTTCTGCTCCCAGTGTTCATCAACAGTTTGGGCAACATGATCTTCTCCTGCATCAACAGGGCCTAAATCACACATCTTAAGAGCCTGTTCTAATGTGATAACCCGCTTATCTGGCAATGATTCCCCATCTGACAGCATTATCCTTTCTGGCTTTAACGTAGTAGCAGGGTCCTTACCCTTGGGTTGTGGATCATTAATTATAAGATCCTTGACAGCAAAAACCATAGACCCATCTTCAGCAACATCAATCCCCTTTTTCAATGCAGATTTGAGACACCGACCATTATATCCTCCTGCAAAAAACATAGTCCGACTTTTATAGTCCCATATATTACTGGGATCAACAACTGCACCACTATGATACTGTGTGAAAATAACATCATGGATTCGTCTCCTTTCTAATAATAAACTTGTTGCAGCTGCATAGTGATGTAATGACTCCACTACAACAATACCTAGCTTATCTGGAGAGTATCTCTTCTCAAGAAAGCCAAGAACAGCCTCGAGATTCTTTCTGGCCTCCTCTTCAACAGGAAGAGATGCTAAGCTAGCCATCCTACTCAACTGAGTATAGATTGGGTGGACTAAAAACATAACTTTGTCAGCCTTAATCGGTTGACAAAATCTCTCAACATGCTCCTGTGCTGCTGTAAATAAAGGCCTATCTGGCCATTCAGTGTAAGACTTATTGGTTTCCCTTTTGCAGTATAATAAACCTGGTCTAACAACATGCTGCCATTCATTAAAATTTCTGTTTAGAACAGTAGGACTATCCCCATTATTACTTTTAAGTATTGTTGCTAGCTCAGGATCATAGTGTGTTGTGTGCATATACTAAGAAGAATAATTGAGTCTTTAAAAAGTTTTACAAATATACTCTTATCATACAAATTACCCTCAACCATCCCTATTTTTAAACCTAAATTTCAGATAAGTTTTTATACCCTATGAAAATCCCATTTATTATGATCACGATTGTAGCGTATGACATAACAAGGGTAGCACCAGAAGGCCATAATCATAATGAGATGACACTCAATGCACTCTCAAATGGTATAAAATCATTTGCTATGGAGATTCCAGATTATCTTCTGGCTAGAACAGTAGTCGATAAGGAAGGTGATAATTTTGGAGGGATTGAGACATTCCTAAGAACTTGTGTAGAAAATGGACAAGACCATGTTGATACAAAAGTGTTCCCAGGACCTAGAGCATATCACCAGTCTGCAAAAGAGACCCCATTTAATCCAGAAGAGGTAATTCATGCAGACCCCATGATAAGAAACCTTCATCCAAAGAACCAGATTATGAGGTATCTTGGACCAGGCAGTGTTGCATTTCTCCTTGTTGATGGAAGAGCATATAAAGAAATCACAACAAGCCTGTATGGTGGCCAAAGAAGTCTAACATCCAGAAAACAAGCCCTACATAGCATCATACTTTGTGATGCAAGAGGTAATCCAAAAAAATCAGATGGATTAAGGATAGAACTTGCTGAGGGAAATGTAAAAGAGGCTGTAGAAACATTGCAGGAGAATGGCTATTTTAAATAACCCTAAGCCCTTATAATCAACCTATTACTACCAACAACTCTCGCTTTTTTGCCCTCTCTCTTAAATTTAACAACTGTTATTGGCAAGCTTAAGCTTCCAAGAATACTTAGTCTTGTCTTGACTTTATAATGGATGATCCTCTCCTCACCAGGCTCCAGAGTTCTAATCTGCCACTTCATAATTGTTCCTTTTTTATCATGCTTTAATATCGAACTTGGCCTCAAAGTTCCTTCCTCAAAGTCTTTATGCAAATCAACAAGGCTAGGCAGCTTGTCTGTAATCAGTAAATCCAGGACATTGTATTTGCTCCTGTTAATAATAGCCATCCTAACACTCAAATCACTTATTCCTCCGTGCTTCCTTCCAATAATAATTGCAGATTTCTTTACAATAATAGGACTTCTGTAGGAAAAATAAGATACAATAATCAAAACAATCAAGACAAGCGTAATAAAGAGATATTGATAATTAGTTACCAAAACAACCTCAGCACTACTTCCAGCTTCTAGGGTAACAGACCATTGGACATGCCTTTCATTATCAAACATGACTTTTTGAGCCCTCGGCTTAGTGGAAGAAAACAACCCTCTTACTAAGCCTAATCGCTCCCTAATCTTATCTGAATTGAGTTCATTTCCAGTATTTTCTATAAGAATTGCATGTTCTGTCTTTAAGAATCCCCTTCTTAATTCTTTAGTGGATTTAATATCTCCATAAGCAATAATATTGTATGCATTCGGCTGCGGCTCAAAATTATAGTTTGATATCTTGATGGTTGTATAGAGAATATCCTCTTGAGGAATTGTTAACGGATCAAGCATTACATTAAAATTAATAGTCTTTGTCTCTAATGGAGATAGGCTTGTTGAGTATTCCTTATTGATGAGATTGCTTCTCAAAACAACTGTTAACTCAGTGATATTCAAAGGATTCTGATTAATAACATCTACCTTAATGGGAACCTCTCCTCTAGGATCAACCTCATTATCAATGTGAACAGTAGAACGCAAGCCTGGAAGATAGTTAACATTAGGCAATTCATCTGATACAATCTCAACATTAGCTGTTAAAACACGCAGCTCATTTGTTTCAGCATTTTTTATTGAGATAGGAACACTATATGTCCCAGGAGTGATATAGGATGTTGGCTTTAATTCTAACTCAATCTGCCTAGATGACTCAGGATAAAGTTTAGGATTTCTGTCAGAAGCTGGTTCAGAATTCAAAGACCATGTAACCTCTGTTGTATAGACGACAAAATTTTCAATTGTGGGCAAATCATTTCTTAGATTAAGGATAAACATTGCCTCTTCATCTAGATAGATCTTATTCTTAAACGGCTTTAAGCTGGTTTCAAATGTTAATCCAAGTACTGCTGTAGAAATAAGCACACACATAAACAATAGTAAAAAGACTCTTTTTTTCATTCCCACTGACACCTAGTAACGTATCGGGGGATACTAGTATATAAATTTGTCGCCTTTTTCTTCTAGATACCTGAAACCAATAGGTTTAAATATGCCCTGATGATTTTTGCTACCATGAGTAACAGATTAATGCAGCGAAGAGGGAGAGAAACTATTAACAAGCGTTCTCCTAGGAAAAAACGCCCAAAAACATTTAAATCTGAAGAAGCTGCCAAAAAATGG
>JASMFX010000162.1 GCA_030751555.1 Candidatus Woesearchaeota archaeon
ACATTCACCAACATCAAAGACTTCATACAACACTACAACAACAAAAGACCCCACATGAGCCTACACTACAAAACACCACAAGAAGTATGGAACGAATTCGTTAACTAGTTTCGTGTCGTTAACCAGTTTCGGGATAACAGAGTGCCGCTACAGATCACAAACCTAAACTAGCCATAATCTTATCAGGATCAAAAGCTTCTAGATCATTATAAGTCTGCCCAGTACCAATATATAAAACAGGCTTCTTGGTTACATAACTCACACTCACAGCAGCCCCTCCTTTTTCATCAATATCAGCCTTTGAAAGAATAATCCCATCCAGCTCAACTACTTCATTAAATTTCTTAGCCTGTTCCACACAATCATTCCCAGTTATGCTCTCTCCAACAAAAATCAAGGCATCAGGCTTAGCTACTCTTACTATTTTCTTCATCTCATCCAGAAGATTCTCATTACTATGCAACCTTCCTGCAGTATCAATTAAAACAGCATCTATATGCTTTGCCTTAGCGTGCTGAACAGCATCAAAAGCAACTGCAGCAGGATCACTCCCATAATCTTGCTTTATCAGTTTAACACCCAAAGCATCTGCATGCTTCTGCAACTGATCAATTGCTGCAGCCCTAAATGTATCAGCAGCAGCCAAAACACAGGTTAGATTTTCATTAAGAAGCTTTTTTGCAAACTTAGCAATACTAGTAGTCTTTCCAGACCCATTAATTCCAACAAAGCAGATAACATACGGCTTTTTGGTCTCAATCTTTGCAATTAAATCAAAAGAATCTATACTAAGAATATCTTTAAGGCTCTGCTTCAGGGATTTCATGATTTCCTCTGTCACCTTGCCCCTCCTAATAGGGGTTGTAGTAAGGTGTTGTTTCAAATCCTCTTTAATCTTTTCAATAACCTCAACAGCAACATTGCTTTCCATTAAAACTACCTCTAAATCCCAGAAAAGCTCTTCAAACTTTTTTTCAGAGATTGTTGTACGAGTTATTGGTTGAGTTAGCCTTTTTAGAACACTTTGTTTTTTTTCAGGCTCTTTAACAACCTCCTCTGGTTTTTGATCCTCAACAGGTTTAGACTCTTCAACAGGCTCAGAAACATCTTCCTTAGGTTTTGGCTCTTCAACTGGTTTTTCTTCTGGTTCTGGCTCTTTATCTTTCTTAGAAAATAGTTTCTTAAAAAAACCCTTTTTTTCAGGTTCTTCCTCTAAATCTTTAACAACAGTCTTTTCCTCTTCTAAAGCCTCTTCTACTTCAGCATCAACATGAACCTCTTTGACTACCTCCTCTACTGGCTCTTCTACAATCTCTTCAGGTTTTTCCTCCTCAACAGGTTTAGGTTCCTCAGCTTGTTTTTCCACTTCCTCCAAGGGTTTCTCCTCAACAGGTTTGGACTCTTCAACAGGCTCAGAAACATCTTCCTTAGGTTTTGGCTCCTCAGCTGGTTTTTCCGCTTCTTCAGAAAATGGTTCCTCAATAAAAGATCCTTCAGGTCCCTCTACAGAACTCGGCTTAGTCTCAGTTTCTATCTCATCAACCTCAGCAGTTAAATCCTCACTAGGCTCTTCAATTACAGGTTCTTCAACTACCTCTTCAACCTCGGGCTCCTTTTCTTCAATAGGCTCATCAGGTTTAGGTTCAATAGGGGTAGGTTCTTCTTTGATTTCCTCAATAGACTCATCAGTATCTTCAGAAGTCTCTTCTACTTTCTTGCTAAATTTAGATATAGCCCCTTTTAGCTTATCCTTAAGAAATTTAAACATTTTCAGATTGAGAAACAAGATTTTTCAGATCTTGCTCTAATTTTGCTGATTGCTCATGTAATTTTTGAAATTGGATAACAAGATTGTCATGCACTTCCTCCAACTCTTTTTTTTGAACTGTCAACATATCTTTTACCTGAGGAAAGCTCTTTGCAACAACAGTATTGCTACCCACATTAACAAGAAACTCACTATTATCTTTCAGAGCAGTCTTAAAAAAAATGCCATTTGCAACAGGGATAAGCATCTCATCCTCTTTTTTTGCCTCTTTAAGATGATCAAGATTCTCAGTCACAGAGTTAAGATCAGTTAGTTGCTCCTGAATACTCTCAATTTGCTCCTGGACTTGTTTAACCTGCTGAGTAACCATTTGGTACTCTACGTAGCCTTCTTTCATTTGTTTCTCTATTCCTTTGTCAGGTTTATCTTTTGCCATATAAATCAAGAAATGATTATCTTTTAAAAAGGTATCGTATGGTTAAACCACTCCCAAATCATTCTTAACAGACTTCTTATTCTTCTTCAAATAAATCTTTATATCCCCAAAGTGCTCTTGCTGTTCCAGATCAAGCTTTCTCTGATTTGTGAGATGCAAAAGAGGTAAAAAAGTCATCACTTTATCTTGCTTCTTTGCCTCAGGAGGCAAGAGGTTATGATAAAATATCTGTTTTTTGCCTAATTTGAAAAAAGAGAGAATTTTATGATAGGTTTGTCTTATCATCAATCCAACATCCATCTTGATTGGATCGTATTCAAACTGAGAGGCTGGAATGCTTCGCTCAACCCTTCGTTTTTTCACCTCAAGTGCTTGTTCCAAAGCATTAACAAGATCATAGACAGACACCTTTCTTTTTCTTGGTTGTGGTGTTCTCGGAATTAATTTCTTCATCTCTCCCTCTGTCTGCGGCCTTGCTTGGAGTTGCTCTAATTCGTTGTAAAACTCCTCGCTACTCATATCCTCAGTTGAGGAAATCAGCCTATCCAGTTCCATTATGTCCTCTTCAACAAATCTTGTGGATTTTAATTTGAGTAAAATAGCAGCTGCTAGAACCACTTTGCCTGACATCCTAAAATCAGTTTTTTTCATAGCTCTCACAGTATCAATATACTTTTGAGAGAGCAAAGAAACATCAACATCCCATGGATCCATCCCTTCATCTTTAACCAAACTGTAAAGAATAGTCTGCCAAGTAACTTCATCCTCTTCCAACAATAATTTAAATACTCTGTCTTGCATTGTGAATTCAAATAGAAAATCAGGTTATAAGTATATAAACCTTTAGGAATTAAAACTCCCTTTTCATATGGATAGTCCTAATCTCAACACCTGCTTCGGGATAGTTATAGACCTTCTCTCCAACTTTTTCATATCCCAAGTCATCATAGAAGGATTCTTCGCTCGGTAATACACGAACAACGACCTCAGGAGCATAGGTATTCATGAGCTCGCCCTCCAATGCAGCAACGATTTTACCAGCAACCTCCTCGGTATCGAACTGCGGATCAACGTAAATCTTCTCCATCTCACTGCCCTTTATCGCTCCGATACCTTCAATCTGTCCATCCTTATCCCAGAGAAACAGATTAAGTTCTCTTTTTTCAAAATAACCATCTGCAGTGAATTTATTTACAAGAAACTCCTTTATTTTTTGGTCAGCCTCTACAGTTTCTGCAAACGCTGCTTTAATAATCTCTTTTACCCTTGTCATGTCTTCTGGTGTTGCTTTTCTTAGCAACAATAACTCCCAACGCTCCACTTACTAAACTCATGCCAGAAGAGTAGTGGAGTGCGTTGAGAAAGATAACAGTCTCTATCCCTTCCCTAATGATTGCTAAGAAAACCAACAAGAAAATGCCAAACTTGCCATAAGTAGGATTTTCAATATGCTTAGCAACCTTTCCTTCAATAGTAGCCAGATGTTTTTGCTTCTTCATCCAGAGAATCATGGTTGTAAGTAAAAATGCACCAATAAGCATGGTTATGCCTTCAAATAATTCCTCTGTCCTGCCTTCGAAACCGCCTGCAACAACTGTAAACAATAGAGCTGACAAAATACTGGCTAGGATACCCACAACAATTGCGTAATAGACACTTTTTTTGTATTGTTGATTATTTGTTCGGTCTAGATAGGATAATACTATCCCTACTAAAAGACTCGCTTCTAAAGTTTCTCTTGAAGTTACTAAAAAACTTGCTAACATCTTAACTATTGTTAAGTTTTGTAGAGGTAGTATTTAAAGATTGTGAAAAAACTTTAAAAACTAACTAAGAATACCCCCCTTATGGAGTATAGAAACATATTTAGAGACTTTGTAAGTAGAAAAACAAAAATTATTACGATAGCAGTCCTTGTAGCAGCAATGAGCCTGGGACCTGCTTTATTCAACCGCATTCGAATAAAAGAGAGTAACACGCCAGATGTTCTCAAGTATGAACTGAGTAAGAGAGGTGCTGTAGAATCACCTACAGTCGGTATGATGTATAATGGCTTTATTTCAGCAGGAATTGATCTACAAAACATAGGCGATCATGCAATAGCCAAAGAAGCTCTTATAATAGATTATTTACCTGAGGGAATCTCAGAAAATGACGTGTGTGAATATAGTGTAATGTACAAAAGCAAAGAGGGAGAATTGCTGTTTACAAGATTTAGGCAAGTCCGTCAGAATGGAGAATGGCAACCGTACGTGTTCCTGAAGAGTACTGGCCCCTATAAAATACTGGAACCCATTGAAAATCCTGAATTACGAGATACCGCTATAAGAGCATGGCACCTAGTGAACACGAGTATCCCAGAACATTTAATCCTAGAAGACAGCTCTGAGTTAGGAGACCGGCTTAGAAATTACGCTGCAACAGTTTTACCACCTAAACATATTAACACTTCTCCTGAACAAAATCAACCAACTGAATAAAACTCTCCTTATACATAGAATCTTCCAGATTTACTAAACTTTCTTTAGCCTTATCCAAATAAGAATTTATTACTTTCTTAGTTATTTTATCAGCACCAGAAGAAGTAAGCCTTGACCTAATTGTATCTCCTACTTTTTTATCTTTAGAGGAAAGTAAAGCCTTCAACTCCTTTTTTTCTTTGTCAGGGATCTCTTCAAAGAGATAAATCAAAGGAAGTGTAACCTCTCCAACTGACAAGTCCTGCTGCACACCCTTCCCCAACTTCTTTTCCTCTCCCATAAGATCCATGTAATCGTCAATAATCTGGAAAGCAATCCCAAAATTAAGCCCAAATTGCTTAAGTTCTCTATTTAATCCCCCAACCTCACAAGAAGCAGCAAATAAGGAAGCAGTTTTCTTCTCAACAAAAGTAAGATATTGCTCTTTTGAGAGATCTAGATTCCCTCGTTGCAAAACCTGGAGCAACTGGCCTTCTGACATCTCTTTTACAGCAGAAACAACAGATTTCATAAGATCATTATCTCCAGAATCTGCAATAAGCTCAAAAGCTGTGGAATAGAGATAATCACCTAGACCAATAGGAATCCCATCTCCAAATTTAGCATTCACTGTGGGTTGATTATGGCGCAAGGAAGAATTATCCATGACATCATCATGCAGCAAAGAAGCCATATGGATCAATTCCATTGCAGCAGCTATTTTTGCCACATTTGAGACACCATTATTTACTGCTTTAGCAGAAAGAATAACTAACCCAGGCCTGATTCTTTTCCCTAGAGAATCTAAAAGATATTGATTGATCTTTAACAAAGATTTATTATCAAAATTATTAAGTGATTTTTTAATAATAGTATCTACTTCAACTAGATCCTTCTCAATAGGTTGATAGATAGTTTTCAAATTCATTTTATCAGAGAATTTTGTCCAAAACAAACCCCACACTTAACAAAACACCAATACCAAGATGCAAAGCAATAGTCATGGCATTAGCAGGCAATAATTCCTCAACCTCATCAAAATGTTTTTTTGAAACCATATAAGCCTTTATCGCTAAAGGAAGAGTAATAAAAGTGATCAAAGTCCAGACAGGGAAAATGCCAAAGAGGGTGAATCCAAGAATAGAAAGATAAGTCAAAAACAGAAAAAAATGATAGAGAATCATTGCTTTTTGTTTCTTAAATTTAACAACTAAAGTTTTCTTCCCAACAGACTTGTCTGCATTATAGTCAGGGAACTCATTGATATACAAAACAAGAGTAATAAGAATCCCTACTGGAATCGATGCTGCAAAAGCAATTAATGAAAAATGCTGCGCCTGGACATAGTAGGATCCTAAAACCACTAAAGGACCAAAGCAAAGACCTACTATAAACTCTCCAAAGCCATGATATCCAAACTTAAAAGGCACAGCTGTATAAAAGTAGCCGAAAAATATACCAATCACTCCCAAGATTAGGATCTCAATGCTTTGCAATGCCAAACTAAGATACAAACCAATTGCCGCTCCACCAGCAAAAAAAGCAACTGCAGCACGCAATATTTTTTTAGGAGAGATAAGACCATCCTGGATAACCCTGCTACCACCACTAAACTGAGTAGGCGTTTCATTTACACCATCATTTCCTGACTTATGGTCATGATAATCATTAGCCAGGTTTGTCCCAAAATGAAGAAATGATACGCCAATGAAAACTAGAAAGAAGTAAAGCCAATGAAAACTATCTATAGTATGCCATGCAATAACACTTCCTAGCAGGACAGGAACAATAGTAGCAGTGAGAAACGGCACTCTTAATGCTTTTAACCACACTTTAAGACTCATTATGTCAGGGTAAGTTAATGAGTTTATAAAATAGTAGGATTTAGAGAAAATCTAAAAAAGTAAAATTTAAATAGGGGCAACAATGTAAATTTATATTAAGTCATGCTCAAGCAAAAAATGAAAAAATACTTATTCATATTATACCTGTTGTGTATAGTATTACTAATAAGTGCTTGTAAAAATTATCTTCCAGCACCATCTGGTTTAATAGCTACATCAGTCTCTCCTTATAATGTAGAACTAAAATGGAATGCAGTACCTGGGGCGAAATGCTATTCTCTTCACAGAAGTACCAAGCAAGGAGAATTTGTACATTATGGACAAACTGTTAATTGCAAGTGTATGACTTACTGTAATGATACTAAAGTTGGACCAGGCATGACTTATTTTTACACTGTAAAGACATTAAAATCTGCTGAAGATTATGTCAAAGGCTTAATTCCAGAAAAATGGCCTGTTTCGGATGAAGTTACAGTAATCACTCCAGTTCCAACTCCAACTAACTTAACTGCAAGAGCTATATCATCTTCACAAATTGTTTTAAATTGGAATACGGTTCCAAAAATACAAGCCTATCAGATTCTAATGTCAAGAAGCTCTGGAAAAGAGAAACCCTTAACATCCTGGATAGAAAATTCATACACAGTAACTAATTTAGCATTCGATACAAATTATTATTTTACAATTAGGGCATGGGGTCCACAACACAAATCTGATTTTTCTAATGAAGCAAAAGCAAAAACATTGTCTTGATATATCTCATCGTTCTTTAGATTGAAAGCAAATTCAAAGTTTCTAATAAAGAAAACAAAAAAACTATTTCCCAGGTCTATGCTCTCTCACAGTTTCCATAACATCCCACATATTGGGTTGTGTTACGGTGTATCTTGGATTAACTATTAATGAACCGTTATAACCTGGTTTTGCACCGGCAAGAACAGGAGCAATCACTGCTTTAAACTGAGGGCCCAAATCTAGAGCGCCTCTTTGAGCCGTAGTGCTACATGCACCTATTAATCCAGCTGCACCTTCCATTTGACAAAAAGGATTCAAACTCTCTGTTTCTTCTTCAATGGTTTCATTAGCAGCTTCGCTTGGACTATGCCCTTCATTGATTAATTTTTGATATTGAGTCTCCATAAGACCCAACCATCACTTATAGCTTTGTCCCAATTAGCAGATGGTGATCTTTGTCCAACAATTACCTTAAAACCATTGTCGTTTAGATTTAGAGATTGTCCAGGCCCTTGAGAACCATAACACAATACAGCTATAACCTCGTCTGTGAGAGATTCTCTCGCTCTATCCAAAGAAAATTCTTCTCTTGTAATAACTTCTTCTTCAACTCCACCAAAATTAACCATCATTTTATATTACCTCCTAGCAAAATATAACATAGCTAACAAGAATTTACTTATAAATCTTTGGGTGGTTACTATTCTAAAATAGTGTTTTTCGGATTAAACTGCTTAAAGTTGAGAAAAATCCATTAAAAATCTCCAAAACTGTGGCCAGCTTTTATTTACAGAATTAGGATAATTAATTTTAATATGCCTCATGGTTGACATCACAACAGCTTGGATTACCCGATGATCCTTTGAGGTCACTTCTTCTTGTCCAAGTGCTTGTTCCATCTCAGCAATCCTATCACTTTCATGACCTCTCAAACTTGGCCATAATTCTTCCCCCTCTTCCGCAGTCATAACATCAAAAGCTCTTGCAAAACAATAATCTTCTGCTTGTTGGGGTGTAAAATCCATTTTTCCTTCTTTTAGCCACCCCAAATATGCAGAAGCTTGTGCTAATATTGTATCGTCATGTCTTGGAGTCCAAATATCTCCTTTTTCTCTCTCAGTTTTCCAATGATCAACAGCACCATATGTAACTTGAAGTTTATAAGGAGAATTTTCTATTCTTTCTGGATTGCCCATAAGAACTGAAGCACTTGCCCATTGTGATGTTCCGTTGTCAAGAGTCAGAAGTTGCTCTAAAGGCCAATCAATAATTTCAGGATTATCACAAATCGTTCTATCTTTAAGAGTCCCTTGTAGAACAAATTCTTTATCATTTCCTAATTTCCATGATGCAAATTTAAGAAATCTATACAATGTACCAGATTCTCCGACATCAATTTGCTCCCCAGAATTCCATTGAACAGAAGCACGATATAATGCTTGTAGATCATCACCCAAATCTTCATAATGTTTTTTTAGAAATCCAATACTATCAGAATACCCATTAACTAAATCTAATACCCCCATCCTTATTGTCCAGGATTTATCGAATGGAATGTAACCTTCTTGAATTAAATTTGGATTCATGAGAATATAGAAAGTTAACCTAATATAAAAAGATTGAGATTTTGTACTTGATTCTTTCCTTTGAAATAATATGCGGCGGCCGGGATTTGAACCCGGGTAAGAGCCTTGGCAAGGCCCTATCATAAGTGGCGTCTAGGTGCGAATTAACTCAACGCAACCAGTCGTAGCCACTAGATCACCGCCGCAAAAAATAATGGGCCCGGTCGGACTCGAACCGACGAT
>JASMFX010000163.1 GCA_030751555.1 Candidatus Woesearchaeota archaeon
TGAATTGAGATGTTCTTGAGACTTCTCATTAATTCATAGGTGCAAAAAGAACCTGCTCTGGTTCCGATACCATACTCTAAGGCTAGTATTTCAGCCACGAGCTTATCTGGCAATCCCTCTATGTCGAAAGGGATAATAGAGCCATGTCCATTCGGAAGATAAATCTTTATATTGGGTAATCTTCTTAACTGTGCAAGCGCTAATCCGACTAGCGCATGTTCGTATTTTTTGATGTTCTCCATACCAATCTCTTCTAGTTCCTTAATTGCTGCTTCCATTGCCCAGACACCCACTGCATTGGGGGTTCCAGGATCATGGGTTTGGACTGTATTGAATCTTTTTACTTCATTCTCAGATGTGATATAGGGGAGATTGCCTCCTCCAATTTGGTAAGGGATGGCTCTATCAAAAAAGGATTTAGGGCCAACCAAGACTCCAGCTCCAAAGGGTGCATACATCTTATGGCCTGAGAAGGCAATAAAGTCAATATGCTCTGGATGGTCATCTGGCAGCATGTCTATTTTTTCATGTTGCAGGAATTGACAGACATCTACTAAAATCTTTGCCCTGTATTTGTGTGCTAAGCCTGCTATTTTATGGATTGGGGGCTTATAGCCTGTAACATTTGAGGCTCCTGTGATGACTACTAATTTTATGTTGCCAGGATAGTTTCTTAGAATCCTTTCAATGTCTTCTAAGTCAAATTTTGAATTCTTTGTTTTGAATTGGTAGATTTCTTGGTGCTTCAACCAAGGAAGCATACTGGAAGAGTGCTCAATATCTGAGACAAGAATTTTTCCCGGAAACGTTTTCCAGAGGGCTGCTGCTTGATTAATCGCTTCAGTTGTGTTTTTAGTAAAGATAACATAATCTTTTTCTGAGGTTCCAACAAATTTTCCTATTGCTTCACGAGATTTCTCATACTTATCAGTAGAAATTTTGGAATGTTGGCCTGCTCCCCTGTGGACACTACCATACTCGACAAGATTCTTGCTGATCATTTCCACTACCGCCTTAAATGGTTTTGTGGTTGCAGCATTATCTAGATTAACATACTTTACTTTTTTTCCATTGAGTAAAGTAACTTGAGCATTCAGTATTTGCTCTTCAAATCTTGGTTTTATTTTTCTGTTCCAAAATTGTTCTAGGTTCATTTTATCTCTCTCCTTCCTCCACATTTTATTACTCAGAGGTTACTATGGGATGTTATTTAAACTTTTGTTATAAAAATATTTATAACAGAATACAAAAGTTTATATACTAGTAAGATCTTAATTTCTTCATGCTTGTTGAAGATTTGCAGGAATTAGGTTTAAAGGAGAATGAGGCTAAAATCTACCTTGCGCTCTTAGAGATTGGAGCTTCTACTACTGGACCCATTATCAAAAAATCAGGGTTGTATAGGGTTATGGTGTATGATACTCTTGAAAAGCTTATGAAACTCGGGCTTGTGAATTATTCTCTAAGCAAAAATAGAAAAGTGTTTGAGGCAGAGCAGCCACAACAAGTAATGGAATTAATAAAAAATAAACAGATGTTGGCAGAAAAAGTAGTAGCAAATCTTAACAACATTCCTACTCCACAGCACCATGACCAAGGGGCTTTTATTTTTGAGGGTTGGAGAGGGATTAAAGCTGCGCAAGAGCATTATTTTAAGGAGATGAAGCCTAGTGCGCAGGGAGAGTATCTGATGGTTGGTGCTTCACGGGGTCTACACAAGAAGTTGGACGCTTTTTTTAATTATTTTCATGAGCGAAGGAGCAAGATGAAGATACCTGCAAAACTATTATTTAATGAGAATAACAAGCGGTTTGGAAATCTTAAGAAAAAATTTAAGCCTATCCAAGTGAAGTATATGCCAAAGAAAATACTAACCCCTTCATGGATAAGTATGTATGGGGATATGGTTCTTATTGGGGTTGCAGAAGAGAATCCTACTGCATTTTTTATTAAAAATAAAGCAGTTGCAGAATCCTATAAGCAGTATTTTTATTCTATGTGGGAGCAAGGTAAAAACTAGTTTTTGAAAGGAAGCAAAGCAGCACCAATAACTCCAGCAGAATCTCCTAATTTGTTTTTTAATATCTTTACTTTCTCAGTGTTTTTATTAGGAGCATAGATCTTGATCTGTTTCTTTACTTTTGGAATAAATAGGGAAAATGCCTTACTGACTCCCCCGCCAATAACAATAGAGCAAGGATCATAGGCATTAATGATATTTGCAAAGCCGACTGCATAGCCTGCTATAACCTCTTTAGTTACTTGCTTTGCTACAGGATCTTTTGATTTGAAAATATCGCTAGGATTAGGATTTTTGAGTTTACCTTTAAAGTGCTTATACCTATGGACAATATGTGCACCTGAGCAGAGGTTCTCAAACATATAGTTTCCGATAGCCATAAATCCTATTTCTCCTGCACCGCCATGAGATCCTCTGTAGAGTTTATCATTAATGATGATTCCTGCACCAATTCCAGTTCCAATAATCAGACCCACTGTATTGACACACCAGGAGGCAGCTCCAAATGTATGCTCTGCTAGGGCAAAGCAATTTGCATCGTTCTCTGCAAGTGTTTTAATTTTTGTTCGTTTTTGAATTTCCTTTGCAATGTCGATGCCTTTGAAGGATGGAATATTATGGATAGATGTTAATTTTTTTCGAATGGAAAATCCTGGATGTCCAATACCTACACCAACTACTTTTTTAGTTTTTACTATACCAATTACCTCAACAATGTTACTGAGAATATGATTTTTGGATTTGTTTGCTTCGGTGGCTCTACGGCATCTTTCTATGATTTTTCCCTTTTCATTCATTAAAACGCCTTCAATCTTAGTCCCGCCAAGATCTATGCCTATTGAATACTTCATAAACTAAAAAATGAAAGAAAGAGTATATTAACTTTGTTGTTTATGCAGCCTTCTTAGCTTCGCTATCCAAACCAAGTGCTTCTCTTATCTTTGGCTCATCAAATCCAATAATGATAGTGCCTTTTACATCCAAGACTGGAACTCCCATCTGGCCTGATTTTTCAATCATGTCATTTCTTGCTTTTTCATCAGTTCCTACATTCAAATCTTCGTACTCTACCTTCATTTCATCAAGAAAATCCTTTGCTTTATGGCACCATGGACAAGCATCTGTAGAGTAGACCACTACTTTGTCTGACTTTTTGTGATCTTCAATTTTATGGACTTTTGTTTCTTTTTCTGACATTATTATCACCGATATTAGGAATGAGGAGGATATTTTAAAAGCTTTCGTTTTACTGTCAAAACTTTATTTCAAAGATGAAAAGTATTAGAAAAATAGACAAATACAATCAATGCTACAATGATAGATATCAATGGATCTCTAAATGAGAAAGCCCCAAACAATACAAGGAAGATCAGGAGGATAGCAATGACCCAGCAAATTGTGCCATAGACAGCCATGGATTGTTTTTTAAAAGGGGGAATAAGATCAACGAGAAACGGATTGTTGGGAATTGGGCGTAGTGGCATTGTCTCAGCTCTTTACTCCTTGTTTTATTGTTTTGTTGACAAATAAGAGTTCATCTGGCGCTAAGCCATCTCCCAGATCCTGCTTGATCTTAATAGCCAATAAGGTGTTTAACACTTGGAGTTGGTCTTGCATTTTAATCATTAAGGACAAAGCCACACTTTTTACAGAAAATCTCTCCATGCTCATTGGTTATCTGATCTGACTTGCACTCTGGGCAGAGCCTCTTAGTATCTTCGCTACTAATTGTTTGCATACTTTTTTGATTCCAGACTTTTGCCATGGAAACACGTTAGGTTTTGTGTTTTATAAAGTTAACGAAAATGTGGTTAGCACATACTCCTAGCCATTAGAAGTTATCTTCCCAACAATAAGGAAAAGATAAGCTCTAGCCCACACAATCAATGGAAAAATGGTTATTACTCCTATAAGGAGCATAATCCCCTGTGAGAAGTTGTTTAGAAAGATGAGGATATAATTAAGTGTTGCAAAGAGCAATACTGTTAATGCAAAAGCAGGGAAGATGTCCTTCACATGTTTAACTCCTATTGAAAATGCCTGCTTTATGATTTGTTTTCTTTGACCAATTAATGCATAAGATATGCTCCCAAAATAGGCAATTATTATAATGAGGACAATAATGAAAATATCCAATCCTGGAGGATTGGGCGTTCCTGACCTCTCAAGTATTGTGAATCTAAATGAGTTGATAAATCCTACAATAATAAAAATCACATAGAGCAGAAACCAGAGTATATTCACTTTGAAAAACTGCTTGATATAGTTTTTGTAGGATGGTGTTTCACTGGTTAGCTTTGCATTGAGATACCATGATGAGCCCTGCATAAAACTGTATAGGAAATAGGTCACTAGACCAAACAGGAGAAATGCGAGTAGTAACAGATAAAAATATTTTGCAATTAATGGATTTTCATCAATAAGGCTAAAAATACTAACCTGTCTTGCAACCTCGAGTGTAAGATCCTTTGCCTTCTGAGATGTTAATGTCAGGAAGATTTTTAGATACTCATATATTTTCCCTAAAAAGCCTGATAAATCTGGAGAGCCTTTTACGAATCCATAAACAAGAAGAAAGATAATGTCTAAAAGAATTATTTTAAATATGGCTCCAGGGTTGCTTTTGAATATTTTCAATGCTTTTTCAAATTCTGTTGTGTGAAAAATGTCCATTTTTACTTTACCCTTATTTTTTCCTGGTCAATTAACAATCGCAATGTTTGCAGGGGCTGCACGCCCTCAATTTTTCTGTTGTTAATAAACAATGTTGGCGTTCCTCTGACTCCATTAAGCCTAGCTTCTTTAATATCATTCTCAACTTTAGGTAGAGTTTTAAAGTTTTCCATGCACTCAACAAATTTTTGAGGATGAACTCCAAGTTTGGCTGCATATTCAATGAGTTTATTGTAGCTAAAATCTAGTTGTCTTTCAAAAAGAAGATCATGATACTCTATGAACTTTTCCTGTTGTCTTGCACATTCAGAAGCTAGAGCTGCTCGAGGGGAATCTTTGGTCTCATCATTTGGATAGTGTTTAAACACCAAATTAATCTCTCCTGGATAGAGGCTTAGGAGGGTTTTAATGTCTGGAGCAAGGGCTGCGCAATGGGTGCAGGTAAAGTCACCAAACTCTATTATGGTTATAGGTGCTCCAGGATTTGTTCCTAACTCCAGGTTTTCCCAATTATAGGTTTTATCTGGCAGATTAGTGAGAAGATCAATGTTCTCTGAGGGTAGAATCTTGTTGATAAACAACACAAAGAGAACTATGAGGATAACAAGAGTTGTCATAACTGCTATGAATCGTTTATTCCCCATTATTTGTTAGGTGGCGTGGTTGTTTAAATAATTTGTGTAAGTTGGATTAATCTATTCACTTTCGATTTTAACTTAGTTATTAATTCAGCATCCTCAAAGTTGTAGATATCTGGAAGGTTTAAGGAGATTATTTGCTTTTGGAGATATTGTTTTGGAAATCTAACAGAAAGTTCTTTTCTTTGTTGATCTTCCATAACTACTACTAAGTCTGCCCAACTTACTTGTTTTTCATTTACAGGTTTTTCATTGTAAAGTCCAGCTGATTTGGTTTCGAATTTAGAAGAAAATATTTTCTCAGCAGTTTTGCTCCTGTGCAGATTTTGGTTGCATATGAATAATACTTTCATATTAAGCTGTTGTTTTAGGACCATATAAACTTTACTAAAAACCCCTAGTCAAGAAAATAAGCAAAGCATAAAACATAACACCCAACACAAAATACACAGGTTTTCCTGCTTTTCCTTGAGGAATGCCATGCCTTATAGTGGTATAGAGGAGCACTCCTATAACTAATCCCAATAGGGAGAAATTCACAACAGGACTGATGTCTGTTGCAAGATAGGTTGCGAATAAGATTCCTAAAAGGGTGGATGAACTGAGAATTAATCTTACAGTTGTGTCACTTGTTGGATCTACAGGAAGTGTGCTTAGGGTTGAGTAGAAGAGGATAGGCAAAAAGAATAGGACTCCAGAAACAGCGCTCTGATTTGTTAAGTATACAATTAGCATTCCAATGATAAAATGATAGATAAACGAAATACTAGAGTCTGCCAGGGCAAGCTCTCTTTTTCTAACATCCTTTGAGGTGTGCTGGTAGATATGTTTTTCAACCAAGTGCAGCAGGACAAATCCTACTAATACACTAAGGAAGAGTCTCTGATCTGTAGCTATTACTGATGCATTAAATTGAGGAAATAAGTCTAAGAAGATATAGGTAATCGAGATCCCTGCAGAGAGAGACAGCATTCTTACATGATGTTCACTAAACTTTGTAGTAAATTTCTCACTAAAATAGATAGCTATTGCCATAAGAATGCCGAAGATTATGGTGTTCATGGGTTTATTTGAGAATTAGGGATTTTTATAGTTTATGATTAATTCAGCGTTGTAGGGGGATTCTTCAATAATTTTTTTCTTTTTAATCTTGATTGGCTTTCTAAAAATAGGTCCATCCACCATCAAGGTTTCATACTCTCCTCCTTCTCCTGCAGGGTTTAAGCCGAGTTTTTTTTGGAGTTGGGTGAGTTGTTTAATATCTTTTGTAGTGATTGGTCTTCCAATCCATGAGCTATCAAGACCTTCAGCAGCTATTTTTGTTATGATAAATTTGAATTTGTTTTTTAGAATCTCTTCAAGGTATTTCACCTGATCAATATGCCAAAGCGGGGCAAATATCTTCAGGGAGAGGCTATCACAAATTTTTTCAATCCTCTCTCTTTGATAATTTGAGTATAATGCACCAGTTACTACTCCCTCAATACCAAATTTATTCTTTGCTTCTTGGAGGGCTTTTTTTAGATCTTTTAACTCATGCTCTTTTTTTCCATCTGTGGGTGCTGTTACGAGTGGGAGGCCAATTGAATCTGCCTGTGCTTTGGCAAGGTCAGTCGTTGGGGTATGGAACATATATGAATCCTTGTTTTTTGATTTTAGTGTTATCATGCACTCTACTGGATAGTTTTGC
>JASMFX010000164.1 GCA_030751555.1 Candidatus Woesearchaeota archaeon
TCACAGGTTTGTTTTTGTAAATGTTTCTACTGATAAACAAATCCTTTCATCACTTGAAAAATATTATACTCTTACTAAAGAAAAATTTGATTACATTGTTATTGCAGGTCACGGTAAGCCAGGTTATATTCGTCTAGGAAAACTTGCTGAGCAATACACTAATAATGCTCCGTTTTATTATTTTGCTGCTGATCAAGAGATTGATGAACGAACAGAGGAATTTTTGTTGAAAGAATCTGAAAAGCTTGCAGCAGTGGATGAGGTTCTTCTGGATAGAAGGGATACTGATATTGTTCCTCAAATCAAACAGTTTCGTAAGAAAAATGCAAAGGTTATTGTAGTGGCTTGTTCAGGGGCAAAAGGAAGTGGTGGTGTTTTAAATAACGTTCCTAGTATTAGTAAATTTATTGCAAAGCAGGCTGAGACAACAGTGTTTGGGGCTACTGACGTAGCATATAACAGTGATCTTCTAATCTTTAATGATAATAATGAGATAACTGCTGTTGTATTTTTTGGGGAAAATCAAGGTAGATGGACTAGTGACACTGTTGCAGCACTTAAAAAATTGTTGGAAGATACTGAACCAGGAACTACTCAACATAAGGATCTGAAACATGCACTGCGTTTTATTGATTATGATTCAGATTCTTCTGTTATCAGTGTCTCTTTGGTGTATAATGATGAGGATGGTTATGTCTATACAAAAGTGCCTATAATCGTGTTTGAACAGCCAAGAAAAATAAAACTTGCTTCTAATAAAAAGAATTAATTCAAATATTGTTTGTATTTTATCACTACGCTCAAAAATACAAATATTTATTAACTTGTTACCTCTAGAGAGTTTTAGGGGTGATTAACTATGAAAGTTGGTATTATAGGACTAGGTAGAATGGGGATGGCTCTAGTTCAGAATCTTTTAGATCATAAATATGAGGTTGTGGCGTTTAATAGAAGCCCTGAACCTAGGAAAGAAGCTGAGGGGTATGGAGCTGTGGCTGCTACTTCAATGAATGATTTCTATTCAAAGCTCAGTAAGCCAAAAATTCTTTGGATGATGGTTACTGCTGGTGAAGCGACAGAGGCTGTTTTCAAGCAATGCGTTAGAGTAGCTAAAAAAGGAGATATTATTATTGACGGAGGGAATAGCTTCTTTAAGGATACTTTGAAAAGGGGAGAGATTTGCGATAAAAAAGGGATCTATTTTTTTGATGCTGGAACCTCTGGTGGGATTGAAGGGGCAAGAAATGGTGGCTGCTTTATGATTGGCGGCGACAAAACAATATTCAAAAAGCATCTCGATAAGATATTCAAGGATATTGCTGTCAAAGATGGCTATGGTTATATGGGCGATGTTGGCAGCGGTCATTTTGTCAAGATGATCCATAACGGGGTTGAGTATGGAATGTTGCAGAGTATTGGAGAGGGTTTTGAGATATTGGAAGCTTGTCAGTTTGATCTGGATAATAGAGAGGTAACAAAGGTATGGGCCAATGGTTCTGTTGTCAGAGGATGGCTGATGGATTTAATGCTGAGGGCTTTCAAAAAAGACCCTAAACTCAAAAAAATGTCAGACATTGTAGGACATAGTGGAGAGGGAAAGTGGTCTGTCCAATCAGCTTTGGAATTGAATGTTCCTGCTTTTACAATGGCAGAGGCAATGTTTGTTCGCTTTGCGAGCAATCAAAAAGAGAGCTTTTCAGGTAAAGTTATTAGTGCTCTACGAAATGAGTTTGGAGGTCATATTCCTCCAAAGGAGAAGAAATAATGATTTTGAGGTTTAAGAACAGACACGAATTAGCTAAAAAAGCAAAGGATCTTCTTATGGAAAAGATTCAGGAAGCTGCTAAACTCAAAAAACGTGTTATTGTTGCCCTGCCTGGAGGGAGATCTGTCCAGGGCTTGTTTAAGGAATTAGCAAAAGAGAAAGATGAAGTGTTAAAACAAGTGGATTTTTTCTGGGTTGATGAGAGAGTAGTTCCTCTAGATGATGAAGAGAGTAATTTTAAACTTGCTGATGATTTATTTTTGAAGGAGTGGCTTGCCCAAGGAGTTATTTCCCAAGAGCAGATCCATGCTTTGCCCTATCAAGAGGTGCGAGGGGTTATTGTTGAGGAGTATAATCGTGAATTAACTAAGCTTAATGAATTACTTAGTTTTGATATTGTGATTCTAGGTGTTGGAGAGGATAGTCATACTGCTGCAATATATCCTCAGCACAGCAGTGTAAAAAATGACAAGCCAGGATATATCTATCTTGATGACTCTCCAAAGCCCCCTCCAGAGCGTATAACAGCATCTAGAAAATTACTTGAAAATTCAAGAGTAGCTATCGCCATTTTTCAGGGAAGGGCCAAACAAGATGCATTGGAAAACTATCTGGATGGGAGTTTATCAATTGAAAAGTGTCCGATCAAGGTTATTAATAAATTGCAGGAACATATTGTTTTGACTGATCTAAAGGAATAATTTATTAAGTAGATAAATAAAAAAGAGGAGAGGATGAAGCCATTTACCATAATCATTTTCGGTTCTACAGGAGATCTTGCTAAAAGAAAGATTATTCCAGCATTATATCAACTTCATAAAAAAAAGGTTAACTTCAATGCTATCTGTATCGGGAGGAGGCCTTATACTACAGAGAAATACTATTCATTTGCCACTGAGTATATGAAAAGGCCTGAGAAAAGTTTTGCTAAAAGAATATCTTATTTTATTGCTGATTTTCAGGATGAAGGAAAAATATGCCTTATTCCTGAATATTTAAAAAAGAATTTGAAGGGAACCATCATCTGTTATCTTGCGGTTAGTCCTGAATATTTTGGCCCTATTGTCAAGCAACTAGCGCACTGTGGGTTTGTTGGCAGACACATGAGCCATGTACGAGTTGTTTTTGAGAAGCCATTTGGAGATAACTTAAAGAGTGCTAGAAAGCTGAATAAGACTATAAGGAGTCTGTTTAAAGAGAACCAAATCTATCGTGTAGACCATTTTTTAGGCAAAGAGGCTGTTCAAAATTTGTTAGTACTTAGATTTGCTAATCAGTTGTTTGAACATGCCTGGAATAAGGATCACATTGAGAAAGTGCATATTTTCGCTCGTGAGCAAATAGGGGTGGGAACTCGTGCAGGATACTATGATGGTATAGGTGCTTTGAAGGATATGGTGCAAAATCATCTCATGCAGCTGCTTAGTTTGGTTGCCATGGAGGAACCAAACTCATTCAATCCAATGGCTGTAAGAAATGAAAAACTTAAGGTCGTGAGGGCTCTTGGCAAGATACAGAACCTATCAGATAATCTTGTTCGTGGACAATACAAAGGCTATCTTAATGAGAAGGGTATTGCAAAAGGATCCTCAACAGAGACCTATGTTGCTTTGCGGACTGTGATTAATAATAATCGATGGAGGGGGGTTCCTTTTATCTTAGAGACTGGGAAATCTCTGAACAGAAAAAATGTTGGGATTAAGATTTTTTTTAAGCCTGTGAAGAATATCTTTAAAGCAGGTATCCTGCCAAATAGCATGGAGATCACTATTGAACCTAAAGGTGACATTAATTTCTTCTTTAATGCTAAGGAAGGAGGCTATACTCCTTCTTTCCGACAGGTTGCAATGAATTTTTCCTCTGATTCAGAGTTTGGCGTTGCTATGGAAGCATATGAAAAGTTGATCTATGACATTGCTAATGGGGATCAAACCCTTTTTACAAGAGCTGATGAGATTGAAGCTTCCTGGAAGTGGATCGATGGTACAGTTAGGCGTTGGAAAAAGCTGCCGCTACGGAAGTATAAAAAAGGATCCCATGGTCCAAAGGAAAATGGGAAGATAATACATTAAAACATATGGATCCTTTCTTGTGTGATTGGAATGCACGGTAAGCCGTTCCAATGGTATCCTTTGTGGGTTGTGTCATTTGAGATTCCAATGATCTGATAGTTTCTGGAATCTTCTGGTCCAGAGGATCCAAGTCCATAGACTGTTACTCGGTCTCTTTGTTTGATGACTTCATCTGGGAATAACATGAAGGGCATTCTTAAATGTAATCTCTCAACGCCATTGACATTTTCAGATCCTTCCCATATTTTTATTTCGATTGAATCTCCCCTAATCAGGTTTCTTCCAACTATCCCAGCACCCCTACATAAGGAAGCATTATATATCTCATCAACAAATCCTTCTACAAGAACACAACTACCATATTTTTTCTCAAACCTTACAGCTTCATGGTTGTGCGTGGTTATATCTCTGTATTTCTTACTAAAATTTATTACGTTTATGAAACAGTTCATTTTTTAGCCTCCACTGTGTTTTTTATTTTTTGGTTAAGAATCCAAAATCCAACCTTGCTGATGAGACTCGGAAGGAAAATTAATCAATTAAAAGAACGAGCAATAGAACTAGTAAAACCTTAATCTTCTCTTGAGTATAATGTTTAGATATCATTTTGAGAACCTAAAAAACAATGAGCAGAGCTTACAGTAAAAGAACCAATAATTTGTTTAAACTAATTGTCTGACTCATGAAATAATGGAGATGATAGGTTATATATAAATTTATTTAATCTGGAGCATCTTCTTGGCATAGGTAGATTACCCT
>JASMFX010000165.1 GCA_030751555.1 Candidatus Woesearchaeota archaeon
AAGGTAAGAAAAAAATGGTGGCTTTTGCCAATCCTAGTGATGATCCTGTTGGTGGGTATCTTGATTATTGCAGGACAGAGTTCTGCGTTGAGTCCTTTTATCTACGCACTCTTTTAGGAACGTAAAAAGATTTATAAAGAACACAGGATTTGACCATTTATGGAAAGCCAAGATTCAAAAGATATTGAATTCGTTGGGGGGAAGATTGGTTATTGTTTTGGAATTGTAGTGTTTATTTCAATTTTCTACCTAGTATCTGCTAAGTATTGGTTCTTGGGTAGATTCAACTACAGAACCGTTATTCTAGGGATTGTAGGAATTTACTGCTTGATCATTATCATTAAAGCAGTCTTGAGAAAGCACTAAAGGAGAAAGTAAAAAATGAGTTTCAAAGATTTTTGGAAAGGATGCAAAGAAGGTTTTGCTAATTTTGGTCATGATATTGCAAACATAGTCAATTTTATTCTCCTCCTCTTTGTCTACATAACGGCAATTGCTCCCACAAAATTAGTGGCTAAGTTATTTGGTAAGCAATTCCTCGATCTAGGCCAAGATAATAAGGCATCCAACTGGGTCAAAAATAAGATCACAAAACAACCCTATGAATCTTACCTGAGGCGATTTTAGATGTTCATTCTTGGAATCTCCTGTTATTATCACGATGCAGCTGCCTGTCTAATTAAAGATGGAAAAATCATTGCAGCTGCAGAGGAAGAACGCTTTACGAGAAAGAAACATGATACCCGCTTCCCAATCAACGCCATTAATTTCTGTCTCAAAGAAGCAAGAATAACAGGCAACCAGCTAGATCATGTGGTATTCTATGAAAAACCACTGATCAAGTTTGAGAGAATCCTCTCGCAGCATATCCAAGCATTTCCTTTTTCATTTCCTACATTTTTCAAAACAATCCCTAGCTGGTTAAATGAAAAACTGCGAATACCAAGAACACTAAAGAAGCGTATCGGCTATAAAAAAGATATCCTCTACCTAGACCATCACCTCTCCCACGCAGCATCTTCGTTTCTCGTCTCTCCTTTCAAAAAATCAGCAATCCTAACAATCGACGGGGTTGGAGAATGGGCAACCACAACAATGGGAATAGCAGAGGACAATAATATCACACTAAAAAAGGAAATCCATTTTCCCCATTCACTCGGCCTTTTATACTCAACAATCACTGCATTCCTAGGATTCAAAGTAAACAATGATGAATACAAAGTTATGGGACTCTCTCCCTATGGAAAACCAATCTATTATGAAAAATTTAAGAAAATCATAACCTTGCTAAAAGATGGCTCTTACAAATTAGACATGTCCTATTTTGTCTATCATTATCGATCAAAAATGCCTAGCAGAAAACTATCAAAACTACTAGGCCCTCCAAGAAAGCCAGAATCAAAACTAGAGCAAAAACATAAGGACATTGCAGCTTCCCTGCAAAAGATAACAGAAGAAACAATCTACCACATGCTAAATCAACTCTACAAAGAAACCAAAACCCCTTATCTTTGCATGGCAGGAGGTGTCTGCTTAAACAGCGTAGCAAATGGGAAAATCAAGAAAAACACTCCATTCAAACACATTTTTATCCAACCAGCTGCAAGTGATGCTGGAACAGCACTGGGTGCTGCATTCTATGTCTACAACACAATCCTCGATAACAAAAGAGAGTATGTAATGGAAGATGCCTATTTTGGCCCAGAATTCTCCAATAAAAGTATTAAGAAATTCCTTAACGAAAACAGTATCAAGCACTCAGAGTTTAAGGATGATCAAGACCTCATTAAAACCACTGCTAGCCTGATCTGGAAAAACAAGGTCATCGGATGGTTTCAAGGTAAGATGGAGTGGGGTCCAAGAGCCCTAGGCTCTAGAAGCATCCTCTCCAATGCATGCAATCCTAATATGCAAGAGATTCTTAATTTGAAAGTAAAGCATAGGGAATGTTATGATGAAAAAACAGAGATTTTGACTAGAGATGGCTGGAAATTCTTTTCCGAGCTAAAGAAGAATGAAGAGGTGGCCACCTTAAATCCTAAGAATAACGAACTAGAATATCAGAGAATAGAGAAGAAAGTGAAACACAACTATACTGGAAACATGGTTCATTTCAAGAACAAAAGAATAGACCTCATGGTAACACCAGATCATAAAGTTTGGGCGAAACACATCACAAACCATCAAAAAGGCCATGCTTATGAAAAGAAATTTACACTTATCTATGCCAATGATTTGCTTGGCAAGGAGCATGTCCAAAGAAAGGCCATCCACAAATGGAGTGGTAAAGAAAAGGAACATTTCTCGTTGCCGAAAATACGCAAGAGTAAATATGATCCGAGACCGCAAATTAACAGGATTTCTATGGACTTATGGTTAGAATTTCTTGGCTATTATTTGTCTGAAGGAAGTATTACGTACCATGAGGGGCATTATAGAATATATATTGCTCAATCAAAACACTCAAAATATTACAGAAGAATTGAGATGTGCTTGAATAAGATTGCTAAATGGAATTATAATGTTGGGTGTTTTAGATTATGCCACAAACAACTTTTTGAATACTTAAGCCAATTCGGAAAAGCCAATGATAAATTTATTCCGAGAGAATTATTAGAATTATCTGAAAGACAGCTCAGGATCTTATTTGGTGCCTTGATGTGTGGAGATGGGACATCTAGAGGAAAACAACTAAAGTATACTACAGTGAGTAACCGATTAGCAGAAAACGTTCAGGAACTGGGAATTAAATTAGGTTACAGCGTCTCTACGCTTAAAGACAAAAGAAGAAATCCAAATCATAATGATATCTATTCTGTAAGATTAAATAAAGGAAGCGAAATATCTTGGGTTAGAAAGAGCCAAAGCTTTCTGGAAAAGTATTCGGGTAAGGTATATTGTGTTTCTGTACCTAAATACCACCTCTTATGTGTAAAACGAAATGACAAGATCGTTTTTAGTGGAAACTCTTTCAGGCCATTTGCCCCTGCTGTCCCAGCAGAGGATGCGAAGAAATACTTTGAACTTGACAAAGAGGATGAAAAATTCATGCTTTTTGTCTATCCCATAAAAAAAGCCTATCACAAGAAAATACCAGCTGTTACTCATGTGGATGGCTCTGGCAGACTACAAACAATAACAAAACAACAAAACCCTCTCTATCATGGAGTTATTAAAGCATTTGGAAAACACAGCGGCATTCCCATAGTCATTAACACCTCATTTAATATCAGGGGAGAACCCATTGTTTGCACTCCCTACGATGCTTACAGATGCATGATGGGAACAGGGATTGACTACCTTATTATTGGAAATTTCTTAGTAAAAAGAGCAGATAATCCCAAAGACATGTGGGACTCTGAAGGTCTTGCAAAGGATTAAAGGGTATATACCTGTAATCCTTACCTGTAAACCATACTTCCATTAGATTTAAAAAGCAATCTGCTTATTCCTACAACATGGCCGCAAAAACCATAACCATCATCATTGCAACAAAGAATGAGGAAGAAAACATAGCTGAAGTTATATCCCAAAGCAAATGGGCAGACGAAATTCTAGTAGTGGATATGAACTCAACCGACGAAACCGTCAAAATAGCCAAATCTCTTGGGGCCAGAGTCCTTACCCATGATGGAGGTCCACTAAAACTTGTTGGAGCAATGAAAAACTATGCAATGGACAATGCAAAATCTAATTTCATATTTCTCCTAGACGCTGATCAACGCCTAACACATGGTTTTGGCAAAGAAGTAAAACAAGCAATCCAATCACCAGATATTAATTGCCTTATGGCAAGAATGGACAATTTTGTTTTTGGAAAAATCACCTCTAGTAACTATGGCCATTTTATTTTCAAGCAAAACCTTATGAGGTATGAAGAAAAAAGTGTGCATGCAAATTTTATTCTTAAAGAAGATTTCAAAATAAAAGAAATACAGGGGAGGGTAATCCACTTTGGCTACCCAAGCATCCACAGCTTCATCGAAAAAATGAATTATTACACCTCAATCGACGCAGAGGCAATCATAAAGCAAGGCTACGGAGGCTTCACAAATAAGAAATATGGTAAAGTAACCATTATGGGGATGGTATGGAGAAGCGCAAAAGAATTTGTCCATCAATATATTTTCCGAAAATGGTTCAAATCAGGAAGACATGGATTTGTCTTATCAGTCTACATGGCCTTGTATATGTTCGTTGAGCAATCAAAGGTGTGGAATAAACAGTACTATCAAAAAAATAAAAAAGAGATAGATCAATATTTTAAACAATACGGGAAAAAGAGTTACAAAATATGAATTTTAAGAAAGAGAAACTTTTAATGCATCAACCACATCATGCACATCCTGCTCTACCATCTTTGTAAATAATGGTAAAGTTAATGTCCTTTCACCCACCCATTCTGTCTCTTTTAAACCTGAAGCTTTCCAACATTTGTTAGATTGATAATAAGGCTGTTGATGGATAGGGGTATAATGCACACCAACCCCAATGTTTTGCTTATTCATCTTTGTCATGACTGTCTCACGCTGCTCTACAAAGATTTGATACATGTGATGCACATGCCCCTTACTCTCAAGAGCCTGTTCTATTTTTACCACACCATGCTTCTTGCAAAAACTCTCACTAAGCAAATCCTCATAGATCTTAACCAACTTCAGTCTCTTAGCAGTAAAATCCTTTAATTTCTTCAACTGCTCCAAAGCAATCGCAGCTTGGATATCTGGCATATTATACTTCAAACTAAGACTGTTCATTGTCTGTTCATATCGAGTCCTATCCTTTTCAGTTATAGGGGTAAAACCAAAATAACGCAAACTACGAATCTTGTCAGCATATTCCTTATTATTTGTAGTAACAACTCCACCTTCGCCAGAGGTCACGTTCTTATTAGGATGAAAAGAAAAAACAGTCATATCACTTATATTGCCAATCTTTTTACCATTATGCTCAGCCCCAATAGCATGAGCTGCATCTTCAATGATAGGAATTCCGGCCTCCCCCAACTCTTGCAATTTGTCCATATCACAAACCAATCCATTGAAGTGGACAGGAATAATTGCTCTGCTCTCCTTACCGGGCTTAACCTTTGACGCATTAATGTTAAGCGTTTTTCTATTAATATCAACAAACCGAGGGGTAAGCCCATTTTCAAGAATAATGTTAGATGTAGCAATAAAAGAAAGCGATGGAGTAATAACCTCTCCTTCTGACAACCCTAGAGCCTTTACAGCCAAATACAATCCGCTGGTTCCAGAATTAACAGCCACTGCATACTTACACCCAGTAAGTTCCTTAATAGCATTCTCTAGTTGAAAATTTTTTGGCCCAGAAACTATCCAACCACTCTCTAAAACCTCACTTACAGATGCTATCTCCTCTTTTCCAAGATCAGGCCTGGCAAAAGGAAGAAATTCTTTTCTCATTTTTGTGACTTCTCTGATTTTACTTGATCTGTAAAATAAGCAATCGTCTTTTTAAGTGTTTCCTCTAAGGGGATACTAGCTTTCCACCCTAGAAGTTTCTTAACCTTATCAACATTTGGTTGTCTTCTTGGGACATCCTCATATTCTTTCCCATAAACATCATCTTTAGAAACGTGTTCAATCTTTGAAGTAAAGTTACCAAGCTTTATCATCAGCTCTGCCAGATCCTTGATTGTAGTTTCAGTATCATTCCCAATATTCAAGACATCTCCCTCTGTTTTGGGAGAATGCATTGCCTGCACAGTGGCTTCAGCTGCGTCTTCGACATCAGTAAAACATCTAGTTTGTTTTCCATCACCAATAACAGTGATAGGTTTACCTTTGAGCAGTTGCCCAAGGAAGATAGTTATTACCCTCCCAGTATCTAAAGCATCAAGCCTAGGCCCAATTACATTAAAATATCTGACAACAACCACTTTAAGGCCTTTTTTCTTATACGCATAGCAATAATGCTCACCAACAGCTTTGGAACTCGAATAACACCATCTGTCTATGGTAGTTGGACCTAAAACCCTATCATCGTTTTCTTTCCAGGGTATTTTGGGGTTCTTGCCATATACCTCAGAGGTCGAAGAAAAAAGAACCTTTTTCTTATGTTTATGAGCTAGCTCAAGAACAGCTATTGTTCCCTTTACACCAATATCCAGAACTCTAAGAGGATCTAAAATATAATGTTGAACATTAGCAATAGCTGCAAGATGGTAGATCAGATCTACTTTCTGAATATGCGTTTCAAGCAGTTCTCTATCCAGAATAGATCCTTTAACATACTCAAATTTAGGATTATCCAGTAAGTGCTGTATTTTTTCATCTCCTGAGACATCAAAAGCAATAACTTCATTACCCAGAGCAAGCTCCTTCTCTGAGACATAACTACCAATAAATCCAGCACCTCCGGTTATCAGAACTTTCATGGTTTAGGGGAAGAAATGATAGTTTATAAATCTTATTAACTTGAGTTTAACTAAAGTTTGAGCAAAGTCTAACTTGATCTCTTAAGAAATCTTTTAAAAGTTACATTCTTGAATTTAAAATCTTCGTAAAACACAAAGCCTAGTTTTTCAAACAGTTTCATGCTTCCAACATTTTCTGGATGAATATGAGCAACATAATTATCCTTTTTCTGAAGGCTACTCTGGATTGCAGAAAAGGCAATATGTTTTCCCCAGAAGACAGGATCAATGCTAATACTAATCTCCCATGAACCATCCTCCTGGCGATCGAATCGTAACTGACCAGCCTTCTTTCCTTGAAAAGAAATAATATTAAGCCTTATTGTAGAACCATTATCTTTCAATACACCCTCAAACCAGGAAGTATGCTCCTCTAAAGTAACAGGCCTAGGATTCTTAAAATAAGAATATACTTTCGGATTATTTCGCAAAGAAAAAAGATACTCAAGATCTCCTTTTTCAGCAGGTCTCACAGTTATAGAGTTTTCTTTAGGGTCCATTATCAACTAATGAAATATCTCCAAACCTTATATAGCTTATGCATTTATGACGCAGTCAACTTTGTTGTGCAAATCCTGGCTGCCTAGTATCTGATTCTTTTTGCACATTTGGGTATTTTGCCACACACACCTATAACAACCTATTTTTCCTATCTCCCCGTACCTGGGTACGGGGAGATAGGAAAAATTATGTGAAAGAATATTGCAGCCAGAAAAGGCAAAATCATCAGAGTTGACTTAGCCTACATCATAGATACACATTTACTCCTCAGTACTCTTTCTAAAATAAGGAAATAATTCATTAATGAGTGCTACCTCGACTTGGTCAAATACTCGAAGGCCAAGAATCATAAGAGAATATACAATCACTCCTAAAAGTATAGCCCATATAACATTTCCAGGTATAAAATATACAACCAACCCCATAACCAATGTCGCAAGAAGAATCTTGCCAAAAAACAAAAGCGATGGCAACATTATTATCCTATCCTTAAAATAAATATGATAGATCCAGATAATAGTAATCATGGCTTCTGTAAGAACAGTAGTAATACTCGCCCCTATAATGCCATAAACAGGAATAAAATAAAAATTCAGGCCAAAATTCAAAGCTGCTCCAAAAAAAGCCACCACTGCTATGAGATTTGTTTTTTCCTCAACTACAATAATCTTGCTTAGGGCAATGCTTAAAAAAATAAATGCTGTTGAGAAAATAAGGATGGAAAATGCCGGAGCACTAGTCGAATACGCTTCGGTAAAAAACAATACAATAATCTTGTTGCTCAGTAAAAGAACACCAAGGATCATTGGAAAAATCAACAAGAGAAGAAACTTAATGCTCGTGCCGCTGGCAAGTTTATAATTATGGATATCAGACTCCCTAAACTTTGCTAAAAGAGGGAAAACAGTTGTCATAAATGCACCAGGGATCATATTAACCCCTTCTGCTAATTGAAAAGCTGCAGTATAGTAACCAACAGAAGCTGCACCTTTGAACCACTCTAACATCAAAACATCAATTCTTAAGTAAATCATGTAAAATGTGGTGGAGATAGCTAGAGGAAACGATTCTTTAAGAAGTCTCCAGGCCAATCTCTTATCAAAAACCCAGTCTAGAGCAATGGTATCTCGTAAAAAAAAGAAAAGGAACGCAGCCTCTAAAAAAAAAGAGACGCTTGTTGCACCTATCAAGAATGGTAAGCTACCATTATTAAAAAGAACCACTAAACTAAAGATAAGAAAAAAAACCTTATTGATTGTGTTTGCAATTGCAGGAAAAATCAATTGAAGCTTAGCCTGATAGATAGCAGCAAAACTCTGGGTATAAGCCATAAAAAGCAAAACAAAACTCCGAAATATAAGGGAGAGCCGCATCTCTGGTGTGAAATCTAACAAACTTGCTAAAATAATTACAAATGCAATAGATACAGTTGAAAAAACAGTTTTAAGAATAAATGTTGTATTAATGAGTTTGCTCCAATCCTGGCCAGGCTTCGAAAGCTCTCTAGTGAGAATAGTATCAATACCAAGATTACTTAAAATAACAAAAAAGAACACAAAACTAATTACATAGGAAAAATTACCAAACATTTCAGCACCTAAAGAACGAGCAATAAATGCTGTTATGATCAGCATAATAAGCCCAGAAAGAAAGTTGCTTATAATGAGATAACTCGTGTTTGCAAAAAGTTTTCTTACAATACTTACCATTTTTGTGCAAATTGAGGCTTAATTCATGTTTTATAAAACTTGTGGAAGCGAAGGCTCAGTCCTGAATCTACAATAAATATTTATATACTCCACCGAATCTACATTATCTAATGAAAAGACCAAAGACTACATTGCTAGGAAACGTGCTCCTGCTAGTAATCATAGTTGCACTGTTTATCATCCTAGGAGAAATCACAATTAGAGTCATGGGTATCGATTACTTCACAGATAAAACCCATCAGTTTGATGATAAATTAGGAGTTATACCAATAGCAGATATATCAACAACCCATCAGCTTCTTTCTGGCGAAGCCATTACCCGTTGGACTACTAACAGCAAAGGATTTAGGACATCTGAGTATCAGCAGGAAAACCAGAACAAAGTAATAGTAGTCTTTGGTGATTCCTTTGTAGAAGGCTATGGGGTGAATAACAATGAAATGTTTACACACCGATTAGATCAACAGCTCAAAGACATCTCTGTCTACCCATTTGGAGTTTCAACCTTTGGAACTGCTCAATCCTATTTGATGATGGAAAACATCATTCCAGAATACAAACCAGAGATCGTTGTTCTGGCATTATTTCTAGGCAATGACATCTGGGATAATTCTCTCACTTTAAGCGATGAATCCAAACCCTACTATGTGGATAAGGGTTTTTTCTACTATGGCAATGTAAAACCGCAAGAAACCACAATTATCAAAACACTGCAGTTTAAAATAGGAAAATATTCTAAATTCGCTGGATTCGTAGCACATAATTTACGCAAGATCATGCTGACTGATACAGGGAATGGGAATTCGTTTGACAAAAGATACCTTATCTACAATAAAACCTATGACCCAGAGTGGCAAGAAGCTATGAATCTTACAAAGACTCTCCTCCTAAAAACCAAAAGCCTTACCTCTTCACATAATACAGATCTCCATATTCTTATTATACCTGCCAAGGAAACAGTTGATAAGGGATACCAAGAAAAAGCAATTAAACAAATGCCTGAATTAGCAAACTATAATCTAGATTTTGAAAAACCACATCGTAAAATCATACAATTTCTCGAGGAAAATAATATCGCCTACATTGACCCACTACAAAGCTTTAAGGAGGGCAAGGAAAGAGATAAGCTATACTATCCTATTGATGGCCACTGGACAAGCAAAGGCCATGAAGTAGCAGCCCTACACATACAAGGATATCTAGAGAAAAATGTATAAAAACAATTCTCGAATCTAGTTTACAAAACGATATTTAATCAGAAACCATATTGCTTTTAATCCATCTCTCCAAGTGATTTTTTTACCCTCTTCAAAGCTTCGAGAATAATAACGAATAGGAACCTCTATGATAGAGTATCCTTTTTTTATAACCTTAGCAGTGATCTCTGGTTCAATGTCAAATCTCGTTGCTCGCAAGCTCAATCTATCAAGAACATCCTTTGTGAATAGCTTATAACAAGTCTCCATATCAGTGATATTACGCAGATACAAAATACGTGTTAAGAGACTCAGGAACTGATTGCCCATATAATAAAAATTATACCTGGCTGAGTGATCCTTTCTTAAAAATCGGGAGCCAAAAACAACCTTAGTCCTCTTCTCCAGAATAGGTTTCAATAACAAAGGATAATCTTCTGGATCGTACTCCAAATCCGCATCCTGAATCAGGACAAGATCACCAGTTGCCTCCTTAAACCCCCTTCTGACAGCTGTGCCTTTCCCACCATTTTTCTCCTGCACAAAGATTCTAATATATGAAAGGTTCTTATCCTCTTTAAACTTTTTTACCAATGAAACTGTGGAATCTTTACTACCATCATCCACAATAATGATCTCCTTCTCTATATTAGGCAAGTTCACAGCCAAAACTTTATCAAGAATTTGAAGAATTGTCTTCTCTTCATTGTAAGTAGGCATCACTATAGACAACTTCATATCAGCTCGAAAAACGAAAATCTTTATAAACATTCCTGTTATTGCGTTAGATGGGGTAACATGAAATTATCAATAATCATACCAGTCTATAATGAGCAAGAAAACCTTGCTCTATTGCACAAAAGCCTTACAGCTGTGATGCAACAACATAGCTACAGTTATGAGATTCTCTACGTAGATGATGGATCAGGAGATAAGAGCTTTGATATCCTAAAAAGCATACATAATCAGGACAAACACGCAAGAGTAATCTCCTTTCAAAAAAACTTTGGCCAGACAGCCGCACTAGATGCAGGTCTTTCTCATGCAAAAGGAGAAATTGTTGTAACCATGGATGCAGATCTCCAAAATGATCCAAAAGATATTCCCCTCCTGATCCAAAAACTAGAGCAAGGCTATGACATGATATCTGGTTGGCGATCTAAACGAAAAGATCCATTTTTCACTAAAAAACTCCCATCACTATTTTCCAATTTCCTGGTAAAACTACTCTCTGGAGTCAAAGTACACGATCAAGGCTGTACCCTAAAAGCCTATAGGATAGAATGTGTGAAAGATTTGGAGTTGTATGGGGAGATGCATCGATTTATTCCTCTCATATTACAGTATCAAGGATACAGAATCAACGAGGTAAAGGTCCAACACCACAAGAGAAAGTTTGGAAGGACAAAGTATGATATAAGTAGACTAGGCAAAGGATTCCTCGATCTTATGTTTATCAAATTCTGGTTTAATTATTCCAACAGGCCATTGCATTATTTTGGTGGTGCAGGAATCTTATTCATAGTACTTGGTTTTTTGGTAGGAATTTTTAATGTTTCTTATCATCTCTTTATTGTAAAAAACTTTGGATTCAATGTGGGACCACTCTTACTCTTATCAGCATTATTTATTATCCTAGGCTTACAACTTATTGTTATGGGGTTCCTCGGAGAGGTCATGATAAGAATTTATTATAAAGATAAAAAAGCCCCTTATCGCATTAAAAAAATCCTAAACTAAAATGTGTGGAATCTGCGGTTTTACCTTTGAAGACAAAAAACTTCTCAAAAGTATGACAGACTTGCTTACTCATAGAGGTCCAGATGAGCAAGGCACTTTTAATGACAAAAACATCTCCCTTGGCCACAGAAGATTAAGCATTATTGATCTTAAAACAGGCCAGCAACCAATGGCTAATGAAGATGAAACCGTTTGGATTGTGTTTAATGGAGAAATCTATAATTACACAGATCTAAAAGTTGAACTAGAAAAAAAAGGCCATACCTTCAGAACAAATTCAGATACAGAAACCATAATTCATGGCTATGAGGAATATGGAGTTGATATTGTCAAGCATCTCAATGGGTGCTTTGCATTTGCTATCTGGGACACCCCTCAGAAAAAACTATTCATAGCTAGAGATCGATTGGGAATAAAGCCGCTTTACTATACAGTTGTTAAGAATCAAATCATTTTTGCTTCTGAAATTAAGGCCCTTTTATCCTATTCGCAAATAAAACGAAGTGTAAATAAAAATGCACTGAGCCACTTTTTGAGTTTCCGATGCAACCCAACAGAGGAAACAATGTTCAAGAACATCTTTAAACTCCCCCCTGGGAACTTTCTCGAATTTGAAAAAGGAAATTTGAAAAAGCAATCATACTGGCACCTCTCATTTAATCCAACAAAAAAACAAGTAAGCACCAATTCAAAACAACTACTAGAAAAATTAAAAAAATCAGTAAAAATGAGATTAATGAGTGATGTTCCTCTAGGT